>JAEYTV010000162.1 GCA_023433855.1 Pseudomonadota bacterium
CGTCAGCATGATTCCAGCATCATGCGGGAACACAAGTCAGTGACACTCGGCAATTTCGGTTGAACAACGGTTAATCCGGTTAGCTCCCGCGACGTTTTTATCGCACCACGACCTCCGTCGCGCCGGAGAGTACCGCTCCAGTCTCCGTTGGGCTGGCGAGACAAGGTCCGTTGGCCTAAGAGACATGGGGTATCAGGAGAATCATTGATGGCATGGTCGGAAAATTCGCGGGGCGCGCTGTTCATGTCCCTCGCGATGGCTGCTTTCACCTGCAACGACGCGCTCGTCAAATCACTGACCTCGGAGCTCAGCGTTCCCCAGATCATGGCCTTGCGGGGTTTGATGTCGACGGTGCTCATCTACGGCGTCGCGCGACATCTCGGCGTTGTCATCTCCCTCAAGGCGGTTGCACAACCGCTTGTTCTGCTGCGTACAGCCTTCGAAATCGGCGCAACGCTCACCTTTCTGTCGGCGCTTGCCAACATAGAATTCGCCACTGCCTCTTCCATTCTGCAGTCTTTGCCGCTTGCCGTGACACTCGGCGCTGCGCTTTTTTTCGGCGAGCCGGTCGGATGGCGTCGCTGGACCGCGATCGCCGTCGGCTTTCTGGGCGTCCTGATCATCATCCGCCCGGGGCCGGAGGGCTTCACGCCAGCGGCGCTGCTCGCCGTTGCCGCCGTTTTCTTTACCGCCAGCCGCGATCTCACCACCAGGCGTATCTCAGTTGGCACACCCACCATCGTCGTGACCCTGTTCACCTCCCTCGTCAATGCCGTGGTCGGCGCAGCGCTGATCATGCCGGCCGGCGGGTGGCAGCCGGTCAGCGGCGGCGCCTTCGTTTACCTCGCGCTTACGTCGGTGCTGGTCTTCGCCGGGTACCAGACGGTCATCACCTCGATGCGGATGGGCGAGATCTCCTTCGTCGCCCCCTTCCGCTACACCGGCCTCCTGTGGGCGCTGATGATCGGCGTCTTCCTGTTCGGCGAACGCCCCGACGTCTACATGCTGTCCGGCGCTGCAATCGTGATCGGTTCCGGCCTCTACACCTTCTACAGGGAACGCAGGAGGCACAGCGTCGTTGCAGCCGAGGCTGCGGCCGACCCGCGGCCCTGACGGCTGCCACCGAAGCAGTAGAGGAAAGACACAGGTGCAGCCAACCCGCTTCTTGAACAAACAGACACCGCCACACACCATCACGCTGGTGATCTGCGCGGGCCTTGCCGCGCTGTCGCTGAACATCTTTCTTCCTTCGCTTCCGGCAATGGCCGCGCATTTCGGCACGCCGTACGCGATGATGCAATTCGCAATCTCCGGCTACATCGCTGGAACAGCCCTGCTGCAGATCATCATCGGGCCGCTTTCCGACATTTTCGGACGCCGCCCGGTCATGATCGGCAGCATCGGCATCCTGCTACTGGGGACCGTGATCTGTCTCGTCGCTCCGAATGTCACCGTCTTCATGATCGGCCGCCTGCTGCAGACTGCGATCATCGCCGGTTTCGTTCTGCCGCGTGCGATCATCCGCGATACCGTTCCCATGGACAGTGCTGCTTCCATGATCGCCTATGTCACCATGGGGATGTCGCTCGTTCCCATGGTCGCCCCGACGGTGGGCGGCGTGCTCAACGACCTTTTCGGTTGGGAGGCGAACCTTGTGCTGATGCTGGGGCTCGGTCTCTTTACTCTGCTGCTCGTGTCCTTCGACCTCGGCGAAACGAACTACAAGCGGGTTTCCAGCTTCACCGCACAGTTCAAGGCTTGGCCAGACCTCCTGCGGTCCCGCCGCTTCTGGGGCTATACCTTCACCTCGACCTTTTCGTCGGGCGTGTTTTACTCCTTCCTCGGCGGCGCACCTTTCATCGGCACGGTGATCTATGATCTGTCGCCGACGATGCTCGGGGTGCAGTTCTTCCTGATCGCCGCCGGATACATGGTCGGGAACTTCATCGCGGGACGTTATACGCGGCGGCTCGGGACCATGACCATGATGATCTCAGGTAGTGTCGTCGGCCTGGCGGGCATCGCTATCACGGCCGGAATCCTGCTTCTGGACGTCGCGTCGGCGACCGCCTTTTTCGCCCCGGTTGCACTTACGGGCGTGGGCAACGGCCTTACGCTTCCGAGCTCGAACGCGGGGATCGTCAGCGTACGTCCCCATCTCGCAGGCTCGGCATCCGGCCTCGGCGGCGCAATCACCGTCGGCGGCGGTGCCGCCCTGTCGACCCTGGCGGCCTCATTGCTCGTGGAAGACTCAAGCGCATTCCCGCTGCTTGCGTTGATGGCGCTATCCTGCTTGCTTGCCCTTGCTGCCACCTCCTATGTATTCTGGATCGATCGCGGGGGAGATGACACCATTGCGGGGAGGCGCGGATGACGGAAATGCCGCTTCCCACAGCGCTCATCCTCGCGGGCGGCAGGTCAAGCCGCATGGGAACCACGAAGGCCTATCTCGATCTCGCAGGCGAAACCCTCCTCGGCCGCATTGTCGGTATCCTGGCGCCGCAGGTCCGGCAGATCACGCTCAACGCACCCGCCGATTTTCCCAATCCCCAGCGGCTCCCGCTTGTCCCCGACTGCCTCGATGGGCAGCTTGGCCCGCTTGCCGGAGTAGTCACGGGTCTGCGGTACCTGACGGCCAACTCCCCTAACGAGACGCATCTGCTCACCGTGCCGTGCGACAGCCCGTTTCTGCCAGCAGATCTCGCGGGACGCCTTCAGGCGGCTGCGGTCGACAACAGCAGGATCGTCATCGCCCGCTCGCAAGACCGTGACCATCCGGTTTTCGGGCTCTGGCCGCTTGCGCTGGCGGACGACCTCGAAACCTGGCTGGCGGCTGGCGATCGTCGCATCAGCACCTTCCTCTCCCGTCACTCGACGTCAAGGGTCGAGTTCGCCTTGCTGGATACCCGCGAAGGCCCCGTGGATCCGTTCTTCAACATCAATACACCCGAGGACCTGGAAGAGGCCCGGCGCTACGCGGAGGCACTTCTTTGATCCATGTCCCGGTCTTTGGCATCTGCGGCTGGAAGAACTCGGGCAAGACGGGCTTGACGGAGCGGCTGGTCGCCGAACTCACCCGCCGGGGCTACAGGGTCTCCACGATCAAGCACGCACACCATCAGTTCGACATCGACAAGCCGGGCGCCGATTCCTTTCGCCATCGGGCGGCAGGGGCATACGAGGTTGCAGTGGTTTCCGATCAGCGCTTTGCAATCATGCATGAACTGCGCGAGCAAGCCGAACCGCGGCTGGAGGAGGTGCTGGAACGACTTGCACCCTGCGACCTCGTGCTTATCGAGGGCTACAAGCGCGAACCGGTGCCGAAGATCGAGGCAAGGAGGCTGATGGCCAGCAGCGTCGAACCGCTGGCGGCGCGCGATCCCCACATCATGGCGATTGCCGCGGATCATCCCGTCGAAGATGCCACCCTTCCCGTCTTCGACCTCAACGACACCGCCGCGATTGCGGATTTCATCCTGGACATGACGAGCCTCGAGCGAACGTGAAAAAACCGCCGGATTGCGCCGGCGGTTTTCGGTTTCGGGCGATGACCTGGTTACCGGTTGGACGCCACCGGCTTTACCAGCGGCGTGATTCTCCGGATGGTGACACGGCGATTGTCCTGGTTGGGAGCTTCCGTCCGTACCTTCAGGTAGCGCTCGCCGTATCCCTGCGTGGTCAGGTTTTCGGGAGGAACCCCGAAGGCGTCGGTGAGCACGCGAGCGACCGATTCGGCGCGCTCGTCCGAAAGGATCAGGTTGCTTTCGTCCGAGCCGACGGCATCCGTGTGGCCCTCGATCAGGAAGGTCTCGGATGGATCGTCGTCGAGAACCTTGTTGATCGCCTCGGCCACCCGCCGCAGCGAACTTGCCTGGTTCATCGGGATTTCGGCACTGCCGGTCGCAAAGGTGATGGTGTCAAGATCGATACGCGGGACCTTGTCGCGAATTCGGGCCGAATAGCGGACCTCGTCAAGTGTGTAGACACGTTCCACCCGCTCGACCGGAGGCTGTTCCAGGAACTCGTAGTAATCCCGGTCAGGCTCGCTGGACGTATCGATGATATAGTTCTCGATCGGCACGGCCAGTCGCATCGGCGGCAGGTCGTCGCCCGGATCGCGCCAGACGTAATCAGGCCCGCGACGTTCGTCGAGAAGATCCGGTGCGTAGTAAAGGACGTATTCCTGCCCGTCACGGACGCGCGAACGCTGTACGATCTCACCGTACCGGTTGCGGATCGTAATGATTCGGGTGCCATCGTCGCGTTCGACCACCTCCCGGATGCGGCCGTCGCGCAGACGGTCATATTGCGGCTCCCGCCCATCGACATAGAAGCGGCGGCTGTCGTCGTGCCGGACGAATGTCTGGTTGTCGATCGAGAAGATGGTCCGGCCCCCATCGCGGTCGCGATCCCTGCCGCCGTTGCGATCTCGGCTACCGTCGCGGCGGCTTTCCTCCCGGAAGTCCCAGCCGCGGGGTCGCTCGAACTGCGGACGCCCGTCGAGCCGCTCGCCGCGTTCGTCGATCAGCGCCCGGACCTGCTCCTCCTGCTCCCGGCTGAGACGCGTGTTGGACTGAGCTTCTGCATCCGATTTGGGCGGAGCAAGCTGCTGCTCGGCCCGATCCGGATTTTGGCGGCGCGGCCGTTCTCCGTCGCGGCGCTGGCGCGGCTGCTCCTTTGCGCTGTCGAGGACAGCGGCACCGTTCTCCACAGGCAATACGGGCTGCTCTTCTTCACGCGCAGCGCCCGGATCTTCGGCGGTTCTGCGCGCACGCTCCACACCTTCGGGCGTGGCTGCGCGTGAAGGCTCGTCCGTGCGCTTAGGCTCGCGCTTCGGCGCCGAGCCAGTTTCCCGCCTCGGGGCATCGGCGTCCGGCGCTTCACCGGCACCTCCGGCGCTGTGGCGTATACACATCTGACGCAGCCGACGA
>JAEYTV010000170.1 GCA_023433855.1 Pseudomonadota bacterium
GGATCAGTCACTATCATGTTCTCGCAGCCGACGAAATGATGGCGGCAACCCGGCAGACGAAACATGCAGGGTGAACACACATCATGCCGACCCGGCCGGGCATGGTTCGACCCTGCGAACGTCCCTAAACCCATCCTTGCAATTCGCGGCGGACCATCTTCTCGAGCACGCTCATGCCGCCGTGGCTATCGTTGAGGCAGGGGATGTGCACGAACTTCTCGCCACCGTGGTGGTGAAAGATCTCGCCCGCCTCGCCAGCGATCTCCTCAAGCGTTTCCAGACAGTCGGACACAAAGCCGGGATTCATGACGGCGACGCGCTTGATACCCTCGCTCGCGAGCTTTTCCATGGTCTTGTCCGTATAGGGCTGCAGCCATTCCTCCGGCCCGAAACGGGACTGGAAGGTGACCATGAAGTTCTTGTCTGTCAGGCCCAGCGCCTCCTTCAGGAGACGGCCGGTCTTCTGGCAGTGGCAGTGGTAAGGGTCGCCCGCTTTGAAATAGGACTGAGGGATGCCGTGGAAGGATGCGACGAGCATCTCCGGTTCCCAATCTAGGCTCGCGTAGGTCTGCCTGACGGAATTCGCCAGAGCCTCAATATAGGTCGGATCGTCGTGGTAGGGTGGGACAGTCCGTACGGCCGGCTGCCAGCGCAACGTCATCAGGTGTTCGAAGGCCTTGTCGTTGACGGTCGCCGTCGTGGAGGCCGAATATTGCGGATACAGAGGGAAGATCAGGATCTTCTCGCAGCCCTGTTCCCTCAGAGCGTCGATGCGTGATGCGATGGTCGGCTTGCCGTAACGCATGGCCCAGTCAACGACCACGTTCGGCAGGTCGCTCAGCCTCTCGATCATCAACTCGGCCTGGCTTCGGGTGTAGGTGCGCAGATAGCTTTCGTTGCGATCCTTGTTCCAGATCTCTTCATAGGCCTTGCCGACCTTTTGCGGGCGCTTGTTGAGGACAATGCCATAGAGGATCGGGTACCAGTAGAGCCGGGACCACTCGATGACGCGCCGGTCCGACAGGAACTCGGCCAAATAGCGGCGCATGGACCAATAGTCGGTGCCGTCCGGTGTCCCTAGATTAACAAGCAGCACGCCGACTTTGCCGAACTTCACCCTTGGATGATCGGCCGGCAGGTGAGCAGTTGATGACATGATGCGGAAACTCTCGATTCTGAGCGACGATGCCTGACGCACCGTTTCGTTAACGGTTACTTAGAAAGAAAAACCGGTCCGGAAAACCCCGGACCGGCAATTTTGACGAGAGACAAATTGTCCGACTTTACCGTAACTCACCTAGGCGGCAGTTCGAGTTCCGTACCCACATGGATGAGATCGGGATGGTGAAGCGCGTTGGCCTTGGCGATTTCAGGCCAGCGTTCCCCATCGCCATAGGTGGCCTCGGCGATCTTCCACAGTGAGTCACCCTTCATGACCGTGTACTTGGTCGGGCCGGATGGAGCAGCTTGGGTCGACTGTGCCGGAGCTTCTCCTGCGGGTGCCTGAGTTGCTGGAGCCTGAGTTGCCGGGGCCTGGGCTTCAGGCGCAGGCGTTAAGGGAGCTGCCGGTGCCGTGGTTGCCGGTGCCTGCGCCGTGGTCGCCGGAGCAGCCGGCGTCGATGCTGCCGCCGCTTCCTTTGCCGGAGGCGTATAGTCTGCCGGCGTCAGGTCGGTGATGCGGCCGTCCGTGTAAGGCTTGTAGGGGTTATTCGCCGTCAGGTAGTCGGCCACGGCATTTTCGAGGTTCGGGCCGAAGTCATAGGCGTTCTGCGCGCTGGTGGCAAAAACCTTGTAGCCGTCCCCGCCGCCCCGGACATAGTTGTTGGTCACGACGCCGTAGGTCTTGTTGGGATCGATCGGAACGAAATTCTCGCCGTCCTTCACCTGCACGTCGCTGACCCGGCTGCCCACCGGCTTGGTACGATCGAAGGAGTACTTGAGGCCGGCGACCTGCGCGAAACGGCCAGCACCATCGTCCACCTGGCTCACGCCATTCTCAAGTGCGGCTACAATGTCGCTTCCCTTGAGCTGGAAAGTGGCGATGGTGTTCTGGAACGGCAACACAGTCAGCACTTCGCCCATGGTCACTTCGCCCGCGTCGATCGAGGCGCGAAGACCGCCGCCGTTCTGGATCGCGATGGTGATGCCCTGGTCCTTGACGCGGTCGAGCTGCGCATCAGCAAGCAGGTTGCCCATCGAGCATTCTTTCGCGCGGCAGTTCTTGCGGTCGCCATCAATGGCGGCCTCCGCCGATCCAACGACCTTCTTTTTCAACTCTTCGAGCGGCGCCTTGAGCTCGTTGATGCGCGCAGCCATGGCCTCGTCTGGCTTGAAGCTCGAATCGATGAGGATGGGCTCGCCGGTCGCTTCCTTGACGACGCCATTGTCATCGAAGACGACCTTCAGGTCACCCAGATAACGCGAATACTGGGAGGCCTGCACGACCGGCACCCTGACGCCACCGTTCTCCACCCAGGTCGGGTATGGGCCTTCGGCACCCTCGGCCTTGTTGGAGAGAAGCGTGTGGGTGTGGCCGCCGACCACCACGTCGACATCCGGGATCTTGGCGATCGCCGACAGGTCACGCGGGTAGCCCACGTGGGTAAGCGCGATGATCTTGTTGACGCCCTGCGCCTTCACGGCCTGCACCGCTTCGGTGATCTTTGCGACGTCGTCGGCAATGGTGATGTTCGGGCCCGGGCTTGCGATTTCCGGCGTTTCATTGGTCACCGCACCGACGATGCCGACCTTTTCGCCACCGACATCCAGGATGACTAAGGGCTTGATCCGGTCGCCAATCTTGGCCGCGGCGCTTGGCACGACATTGGCTGTCACGACGGGGAACTGGACCTTGTCCAGGAAGGTGGCGAGAACGTCGTCACTGTCGTCGAATTCATGGTTGCCGACCGTCATGGCGTCGAACTTCATGGCGTTCAACACTTCCGCCTCGGTTGCGCCCTTGTAGGTCGTGTAGAAAAGCGAGCCCTGGAAGTTGTCGCCGCCGTTGAGGAGGATGACATTCCTGTTCTCAGCCTTGCGGGCATCGCGTGTCTGGTTAATCGCAGTCAGAAGACGCGCCGCGCCACCGAAGCATTCGTTCTTGCCTTCCTCTTCGGCCGAGCAGGTAGAATCGGTCTTGTTGATCGGCTCGATGCGCGAATGGAAATCGTTGATGTGCAGGATATCGAGTTCAAAATCGGCGAATGCGACGCCGGTCGACAGGGCCAAAACCGAAGTGGTCAGCAGCCCCAATACCAGTCTCTTCATCATCTGGTCTCTCTCCTGATTTGGCGACCGGCAGCCGGCCGTCTTTCCGACTGCTTTAGAGTCCCACCGTGACAGCCGTTGCTGCGCATGTTTTCACCAAGAGAGAGCGGTTTCAAGTGGACGGGCGTGGATTCCGTCGGACGCCATCAAAGCCAGGAAACGAAGACCCCGCTTGCGCGGGGTCCATTGTGGCTGCGTCCGATTCTTCAGAGCTCTTATCCCCGCCGGGTGAGCGAGAACTGTGCGCCGCTGTCCTGGGTGCAGTTGAGCTGGCTTTGCGAAACAAGCGCGCAATTGACGCGGGACTGGGTTTTCCTCACCAGCGAGGTCATGTTGATCTCCACGAGTGTCGGCGACAGGCTGACATAGGTTCCCGACGCCAGCAGCGCGTTGCTGTCACTTGCTCTCGTATTGAAAGTTCCCCCCTGGAAGGTGGAGACGATGCCATTCGGATCCACCCAGCTTCCTTCCACGCCCTGCGGACGGGGAGGGGCGGAAACGCGTGTTGGAGGAGGTGAGGAGACACAGGCGGTCAAGCTTAGGGCGGTCATGAGCACCAGGCTCGCTTTGAATTTCATGATCTGTCTCCCGCAATCTGTCCGTCCGGCATCATCCATGAACACGATCCGTGTTCCAAGTGTGGCATGCCGTTGATGTTATAGCGTCCGGCCAAGTGGTTTCCACGGCAAAACACCTGCCAGACGGCAGGTGTTCTGAAAATGCACAGAAAAGTGCCGAGCCTAGCGGACGAGGACGTTCCGGAACTGCCAGGGATCCTTCTCGTCGATGTCTTCCGGAAAGAGCCCGGGACGGCCGTCGAGCGGCGTCCAGTCGGTATAATGTCCCTCCAACGGGCCAAGATACGGCAACTGGACTTCGAGGCAACGGCGGTAATCCACCTCATCGGCCTCAACGATCCCCGCCTTCGGGTTTTCCAGTGCCCAGACCATGCCGGCAAGTACGGCGGACGTCACCTGCATCCCGGTAGCATTCTGATAGGGGGCGATGCGCCGGGTCTCTTCGAGCGACAGGCGGGAACCGTACCAGTAGGCGTTCTTGTCATGGCCGTAGAGCAGCACACCGAGTTCATCCAGTCCGTCGACGAGTTCATCCTCGTCCAGCACGTGCTGGACCGGCTGGGCCTTGCCGCCGTTGCCGAACATCTCGTGAAGCGAAAGCACGGCGTCGTTGCAGGGATGATAGGCATAATGGCAAGTCGGTCGGTAGACCGCCTCGCCGTCCTTGTCGCGGACCGTGTAGTAATCGGCAATCGAGATCGACTCGTTGTGGGTGACGAGGAAACCGTATTGCGGGCCGGGGGTCGGGCACCAGGTGCGGACGCGGGTATTGGCGCCGGGCTGCTCCAGATAGATGGCCGCCTGACAGCCCTTCTTGTGCTTCTTGGCGTTCTTGGGCATCCACTTTTCGTGCGTGCCCCAGCCCAGTTCGGCGGGCTGGAGGCCTTCGGCCACGAAACCTTCGACCGACCAGGTATTCCAGAAGACGTTAAGCGGCTTCGGGTTTTTGGCTCGCTGGGTATCCCGTTCAGCGATGTGGACGCCCTTAACACCGACCTTCCGCATGAGCTTCGCCCACCCCTCCCGGTCGTCGGCGGCGGGCTCCTCGAACTTGATGCCGACATCCTGGGCGAGGTTGACCAGTGCCTGTTTCACGAACCAGGAGACCATTCCCGGGTTCGCCCCGCATGTGGAAACTGCGGTGGTTCCTCCCGGGTTCTTCGCCTTTTCCCGGCGCTCGGTTTCGCGAAGCGCATAGTTGGTGCGTTCCGCGTTCGAGACAGAAGTGTCGAAATAGAAGCCGAGCCACGGCTCCACGACGGTATCGATATAGAGAACGTCCAGCTTGCGGCAGAACTTCATGAGATCCAGCGAACCGGTATCGACGGACAGGTTGACGCAGAACCCTTGCCCGTCGCCCGCAGTCAGCAGCGGCTTCAGCAGGTCCTTGTAGTTGTCGCGGGTGACATGTTCCTTGATGTGGCGGACGCCATGCTTGGCGAGGATGCCAGTTTCATCGTCACGCGGATCGATCACGACCATCCGGTTCTTGTCGAACTTGAAATGTCTTTCGATCAGCGGCAGCGTGCCGCGACCGATCGAACCGAAACCGATCATCACGATCGGTCCGGTGATTTCGCCATGCACCGGATAGCTGTCTTCTGCCATATGTCGTTCTCCTTTGGATCCCCGATCCCGCTGCCACTGCTCGCCTGGATTGCCTTGCATATAGATGCCCCAAGCATAAGTCGCGGCGCTCTAGATCATAAAACGCCGTCACAATAAAGGCGTGCTCAACGCGCCGTTCCAAAGAGGCAGGGCTTATTCGCCACGCCCCTGATTGGCCGCCGAGTTGCGGAGCAAGGCAACAAGATCAGCACGCCTTGCCTGCAGGCCTTTGTAGCCAATCTGCAGCGGCGTCATGGCCTCGAGTTGTTGGGCGAGCGCTGCGGAAAGCCTGGCGGCATCGGGCTGCGAAAGGATGGCTTTCAGTGGGTCGAGATAGATGCGGATGGTGAACAGGATATCGCCAGAGCCTGGCATCTTGCGAAGCGTCTGACGTTCGACACGCATGTGGGGTTCCTGCGACATGCCGGCGGTGCTTCCGCGACGGCCTTCGAACCCGGGCGGTACAGTCGATAGCCTTGATCGATCGACCAGTTCCAGCGCACGACGAAGCGGCTGTGCGAGAGATTGTCGAACATGCGGCTGATCAGGCCGGCATTCCGGCTCCCTGCGGCGAAATCCGGCACGGGGGCGTGGATCTCGTCCATCGTCCTGCCGAATTTCTCTGCCAGCGACCATGAGGAGGGAAAGGCGAGAAAAGCCGCCACAAGCCGCCAACCGTCTTCTCCCCTGCGCATCAGGACGAGATCGTCCTGGACCATCAGGCCAGCCCGAAACAGCGGGGGCTGCAAATGACCCGACAGGTCGACACGCTCGCCTGCCATCGCCATCGCGGTATCGGTGCGGGAGTAGATCGCCGGGTAACGGGAATGAAGATAGTCCGCGAGTGTTTCAAGGACTTCCCGCTGAGCGTCTTCTGTGTTCGGTTCGGCCCGGAACACCTGGTCGCCATGGATAGCGAACAGTCTCCTTTTTTCCGAAAGATGGAAGGCAAGATCATCATCAGGCTCGATCCAACGTGCGGGATCGAGTTGCTGAAGGCCAATCGTGAAGGGCGTCGATGACCCGTCATAGGGCGTGTATGCCAGTGTCCTGTGTTCATGCCGATCCGGATGTGCCTTTATGAGGAGCGGTTTAAGACAATTTAACGGCTTTGTAAAAATCCTCATCCACCTCTTGGAACGACGCCCGGCTGCGCTAAAACTCACCTTGCAATGCAACATTCAGAGGCTGGACGGGATGACGTTGTTTGACAAAGCCTATTGTGTCGCGCTCGAAGTCCTTGCGGTCACACGTTCGACCGCACAGCGTCATCTGGCCGGCAGGGCATGGCCGCGAGTTTCTACCCCTGGGCGAACCATCATCCGGGATGGGCTCGACTGGCGCATATGGCTGGTGTTCTGGACGGTCTTCGTCGCAGGCTGCGGCATGGCGGTCCTCGTGGCGTCGACGGGGGAGCGCGATCCCGAAGGCTTGCTTGTGATCAAGTAAGCGCCCGCAGTCGCGCGTCCGCCGCACAGCAGTTCACCCGGGCGCTTCATAATCCGTTGACGAGCCAGGATGTGGTCTGGGGTCTGCGCTGTCCTCTAGGCACCGCGGTCCAGAGCCTCCAGTTCATCGATCAATCCTTCGATCATCGACAGTCCCCTGGACCAGAAGGTCGGGTCACTGGCATCCAGGCCGAACGGTTTCAGGAGTTCCGAGTGATGCTTGGTGCCGCCCGCCCTCAAGAGCTGGAAGTACTTATCCTGAAAACCGGGGGCGCCATTCTGGTAGACCGCGTAGAGCGAGTTCACGAGGCAGTCGCCGAAGGCATAGGCGTAGACGTAGAAGGGCGAATGGATGAAGTGCGGGATGTAGGTCCAGAAAGCCTCGTAGCCGGGCTGGATCGCGATCGCCGGCCCCAGGCTTTCCG
>JAEYTV010000186.1 GCA_023433855.1 Pseudomonadota bacterium
CAGCCGGGCCATGTCCCGCGTCAGGTGGTAAGTTGACGACGCCTGCCAAAAGAACGCCTGCGCCCCTCGCCAGGGCGCAGGCGCGAGCCGCTTTTTGGTTCCTGCTGCCGGGGTACGGTCTCTACCTGCTGTTCGTGCT
The DNA here is from genome assembly GCA_023433855.1 of Pseudomonadota bacterium. Classification (GTDB taxonomy): domain Bacteria; phylum Pseudomonadota; class Alphaproteobacteria; order Rhizobiales; family Rhizobiaceae; genus Neorhizobium. Next base: position 140 of record JAEYTV010000186.1, read on the forward strand.
TTTGCCGGCGCTGGCCACCATGGCCTTCTCGCTGCTCTATCTCGACCGCTACACCTGGAGCGTCGATTTCGTCGGGCTCGACAACATCTTCTACGTCGTCACCGACGCGCGGTTCTGGACCAGTTTCCTCAACACCTTCTATTTTGTCGCCCTTGCTGCCATCGGCAATGTCGCGCTCGGGCTGATTTTCGCAGTCCTGCTCGACCGCGCGCTGCCCAAGGCGCTGCTCTATGTGCTCAGGCTGGCCTATTTCCTGCCGGTGCTCGTGTCGACCGCGCTGGTGTCGCTGGTCTGGCAGTTCATCTATTCGAGCGATCTCGGCATCCTCAACTACTACCTGAGCGCCATCGGCATCCCTCGCATCGGCTGGCTGAGCGACGCCAGGGTCGCCATGGTGTCGGTCGTCATCATGGACGTGTGGAAGCACTTCGGCTTCTTCATGATCATCCTGCTGGCGGCGCTGCAATCGATCCCGCGCGATGTCATCGAGGCGGCGGCGATGGATGGGGCAGGGCCGTTCACGACTTTCCTCTATATCAAGGTGCCGATGATCGCCCCGGTCATCCTGTTCTGCATCACCTATGCCACCATCGGTGGATTGCAGATGTTCGAGAGCGTGCGCATCCTCACCGGCGGCGGGCCCGGCGACGCCACCACGTCGATGGTCATGTACATGTACGATCAGACGTTCGGAGCGCAGGACGTCGGCGTCGGCTCGGCTGCGGCACTCATCCTTCTCATCACCATCGTCCTCGTCACGCTGATCCAGCTCCGGATCGGCCGTCGAAGCATGGAGGGCTGAGCTGTGGACGACACCGTAACTTCCCGCCTGCTGCGTGCCACCCAGATCGTGCATTGGCGCAACGTGCCGCTGATGATCATCCTGCTCATCGGCGCGCTGCTGATGATCATGCCGTTCCTGTGGATGGCGGCCGCCTCGTTCCGCCCAATCGGCGAATCCTACCGGCTTCCGCCGAGCATCCTGCCCGACAGGTTGGACTTCGCGGCCTATGCGGAGGCTTTGGGCTCCGGCGTGCCCTTCCTGCAGATGTACTGGAACAGCTTCGTCGTCGCGGCGATCTCGACGATCGGCGCCCTGCTCAGTTCGGCGATGGCGGCCTTCGCCTTCGCACGGCTGGAGTTCCGCTCGCGCGACAAGCTCTTCCTTTTCATGCTCCTCGGGCTCATGGTTCCGCCCGCGCTGGTGCTGATCCCACTCTATTTCGGCTACGCGCGGGTCGGCCTGCTCGATACCCACATCGGCCTCGCGCTCCCGGCCATGGCCTCGCCCTTCGGCGTGTTCATGATGCGCCAGTTCACGCTCAACCAGCCCAAGGCGCTGGAGGAAGCGGCGCTGCTCGATGGCGCGAACTACTACCAGATATTCTTCAGGATCACGCTGCCGCAGATGGGGCCTGCCCTGGCGACGCTCGGTATCATCACCTTCATCGGCAGCTGGAACAACTTCGTCTCGCCCTTCGTGCTCATCACCAGCTGGGACAAGATGACCCTGCCGGTCGGCATTGTGGCGTTGCAGGGGGTGCTGGGTTCGGCGCGGCTCTCCGTGATCATGGCGGCTGCGACAATGTCGATCCTACCGCTGCTTTTGGTTTTCCTGATCGCCCAGCGTTTCATCGTGGAGAGCATCACCATGTCCGGGGTGAAGGGATAAGCCAGGTCAAGGGATGGTCTCTGGTCCCTCGACATGTGCCCCGCCAGCGCGCGACGCGACGCCTCGACCCAAGCAGGATTGTCGAGATACCAGCACACCGGCTGTTCGAACGTTTCGTTGGGCGACCGGCCGAGGTCGCGTCTATCTTGGAAGCGTCGATTGCATACCGGCGATCATAGCCAGGCCAATCCTTCAGGCAGATAGTATGCCAGCGGTGTTTCCGGCGTGATGTCATGGTCAAGGTTGAACACCAGCGGTCCCGCGCCCAGCGCAGACAAGATGGCTGCAACCTGTTCGGACAGTGCACGTCCGCCAGCCGGTGCGGGCCTGATGGCTGTCGTGCGGACTTCGATAGAGGTTGCCGACATCTTTCCGGGCCGCCGGTAGCGACTTCGGTGACGGTTACCGAACGGCGCCGTTCACGACGAAATCGAGTACAGATTGCGTCTCGAGGGACCATGTCGCTTGGAGTCGAGAGTCACTCAAGTGGACGATCCGTTAATTCAATATTCGTATGCGATCCATGAAATGTTCAAGCGTATCGGGGAGAGACCGAACTCGGCAAGCTGCTTTGAGTGCTCTTTGCCGATGGTCTTGGGATCGAGCGCCCCAGCCCGTGTTGGAGATAGCAATCTAGGATGCCGAGAACCGGTAGACTTGGGTTGTGTGGGCGCGGATCCAGTCCCAGTCGTAGGTTACACCTAGGCCCGGACCATCAGGCACCGGAACGCTGCCGTCTTCGCCGATGCAGTCCAGTTCGTCGCTGTAGTCACCGGCATAGACCGGGGCGAGCGCATTGCCGCATCCGGGCGCCACCAGTGCTACTTCGTAATAGTTCGAGTTGCGCATTGCGGACATGCATGCGCGATGCGCTGGCCCTGATGCGTGTATTTCGACGTCGAGACCGAAGGCCTCGCCGAGATGGGCGATCTTCATCGCGCCGGTGATGCCCAAGTCGTATTCGGGATCCGAGCGCAGGAAGTCCGTGCCTTCCGCTGCGATCAGATCGGCCTTCACCTCAAGTCCGCGAATATGCTCGCCTTGCAACAGCGGGGTGCGGATCAACTGGCGAAGTTTCCGGTAGGCCTGGGCCGAATGGCCGCCGTCGCGCATCGGGTCCTCGTACCACATGAATCCGGCATCGTCGCAGGCGCGGCCGACGATCAACGTGTCCTGGAAAGTGCGCAACTCGCAGGCGGGATCGAGCATCAGGGTCATGCGGTCGCCGACCCGCTTGCCGAGCAGCCGAACGGTCGCCGCTTCCTCCTGTGCATTGCCCTCGGTCCAGCCATGCATCTTGAAGGCGCGATAGCCCATTTCGTGGCACTGCTCGGCGAAAGCCGCGTAGGCCTCGGGCGTCGACAGGCAGCCATTGCGATCGCCGTGATAGGTGCTGGCATAGCTAGGCAGCCGCTTGCGGTAGCCGCCCAGCATCTGCGACACGGATTGGTCGCTGCGTTTTCCAGCCAGGTCCCAGAGGGCGATGTCGATCAGCCCGAGACCCATGCGGTCGAGGTGACGCATCACTCGCTTGAAATCGTCGTAGAAGCGTTCGCGTTCGAGCGCGTCGCGGCCGATCAGATTCGGCGCTACTGCTAGCACCTGAGCAAGCGAGGTCTTGCTGCCGCCCCACTGCGCCACATATTCGCCGCGCGAGCCGTCCCGCGCGCCGATGACGACGACGAACTTCGTGAGCGTCGTCTTCTTTCCAGGCGAGCAGACGAGGTTCGCTCCGCTGCCGTCGAGGCCGATGTTCGGCATCTCCCAGGCGATTTCGTGGACTTCGACGAGATCTATGGCAGGCATTGGTGCATCCTGTGAAACGATGTCAGCAACCGGCTAGCGCGTGCCTTCGATCAGGTGCGGCAGCCAGAGAACGATTTGGGGAAAAAGGACAAGAGCGAGAAGCGCTAGGACCAGTGGTATGATGAAGATCCAGATTTCCCGGAATATCTTGATCACAGGGGTTTTCGTCAGCGAGCCGAGCACGAACAGCAGCATGCCGTAAGGCGGCGTGACGAGGCCGATGACGATGTTGACGATGATGACGACGCCGAAGTGCACCGGATCGATACCGAGTGCCGTGATGCTGGGCAGCAGCAGGGGCACGATCACAAGAAGCAGCACGGTGGTGTCGAGGAAGCACCCGGCAAGCAGGAAGATGGCATTGATGATCAGCAGGAATTGCAGCGCATCGAGGTTCATGTCCATGATCGCGCCGGCTAGCGTCAGGCCAAGGTGCTCGCCGGCAACCGCATAGTTCACGATGAAGGCGCCTGCGATCATCATCATCACGGTGACGCAGGCTTTCATCGACTCGTTGAAAACGGCGGGCAGCATGGCCGGGCGCAGCGTACGGAAGGCAATGAAGCCCAACACCAGTGCATAGAAGCCACCCATGGCAGCCGCTTCCGTCGGAGTGAAAGCGCCGCCCCATATGCCGCCCAACATCACCGCGGGAACCGACATCGGCAGAATGCCGTTTATCAGCGCTTTCCCGGTATCGGAGGGAGACATCTTCACGCCAGGCGGCAGCCCGCGCCAGCGGGCTACCAGAGCCACTGTCACCATCAAAGATGCGGCGATCAGCAGACCTGGCATGATGCCGCCAAGGAACATCGCTGAGATCGAAGTGTTGGCGATGATGCAATAAAGCACCATCGCGATCGACGGCGGAATGATGGGACCCAGCGTCGCTGCGGCAGCCGAGACAGCTACGGCGAAACCGGGTGGGTATCCGCGCGCGACCTGCTGGCGAACTGCCAATAGACCTGGCCCAGCAGCATCCGCGAGTGCGCTGCCGCTCATGGATGACATGGCGGCATTCACCAGCACCGTAACGTGGGCATCTCCGCCGCGCATGCGTCCAACAATGGCGCTCATAGCGTTCCACAGCTTGTCGGTGATTTGCGCTGCATTCATGATGTTCGCTGTCAGGATGAACAGCGGCACGGCAAGCATCACGTAGTTGCCGTAGGTCGACGTCATGATCTGTTCAGCGACGAGACCGACGTCCTGCCCGCTCGCGAATAAGTAGACTATGCCGCTCGCGATCAGGGCGAAGGCGATCGGTACGCGTAGCGTCATGCCGATAGCCAGGACGGCCAGCAGACAGATGAATGGCAGGCTCATGCGGCTCTCCAACTGCAGAAGGGATGGCTTGCTTTGAAAGCTAGTCGGGCTGTTCGCGTCCGAGCGCGATGGCGGCGCCGCTCCACACCATTTTCAGCCCGACAACCAACAGGAATATTGGAAAGGCGAGGAAGACGTAGAAAAACGGAAGGTTAAGCGCCGGCGTGCGCTGTCGCAGCATGAAGATCACATAGTCCATGCAAGGCCAGAACGCGGCCAGGAAGATGAGGCCAAACACGATGCTGGCGACGATCGAAACGAGCCGGGCCACAGGCTTTGGCAGAAGGTCGTAGACGACTTCGAAGCGCACTTGTTCCGAGGGCTTGAGCGCGAAGGCGGATGCAAAGAAAATCATGAATGAGAACAGTATGACAGTCAGTTCATCCGCCCACGGGAGAGGATCGTGAGCGATGTAGCGCATGAAGACGGCGACAACGAATATGACGAATACCAGTGCCAGGACGGCAGAGGAGATTAGTTCGGCAACTTTCGTGACCGACTTCATGTGCCCAGGCTCCTCACTTGACCGCTGCGATCCGGTCGGCCAACCCGTCGGGCCAGGTCGCTGCAAGCCCCGCCTCTTCGAACGCAGCCTTCACGGAAGCCCGGAAGGGTTCGACGTCAGGCTCGGAAATCTTGAGGCCGTATTCACGGAGATACTCGAGATCCTTCTTTTCCTGGTCCAGGCGGAACGAATCCTGTTCCTCCATCGTCTCGCGGGCTGCCGTTGCGACGATCTCCTGCTGCTCGGGCGTAAGCTTGTTCCAGGTGTCGGCGGAGAGCACGAAGATCACCGGTTGCACCATGTGCGAGGTCAGGATCAACTGCTTGCCGACTTCTTCCATCTTGAAGGCGCGGATGATGCCGAGGGGGTTTTCCTGGCCGTCGATGGCGCCGGTGCGCAGCGCCAGATAAACCTCACCCAGCGCCATCGGTGTAGGCGTCACACCCATGCCCTTCCCGAGGACTTGCCAGGCGGGCGCACCCGGCATGCGCAGCTTGACGCCGGCGACGTCGGCGGGAGTCGAGACCTCCCGGTCATCGCGCAGCAACATCTGACGGGTCCCGCCATACAGGACACCCAGGACCTTGACGCCGAGATCATTCAACAGCCGCTCGTCGAATTCCTTGCCTACTTCGCCGTTGAAGACCGAGCGGAAATGATCGTAGTCGCGAAATAGGTAGCCCGAGCTGAAGATCGTATACTCGGCAATCTGCTGCTCGACGTCGCCGGTGTTGAGCACTGCAATGTCCAGGTTGCCGCGCTGTATGGCTGCGAGTTCCTGGCCCTGCTTGAAGAGCGTGAAATCGGTGTAGATATCCGACGTTACTTCGCCGTTGCTCCGCTCTTTCACCTTGTCGGCGAAGGCGCGGATATGTCCGACCATGATGTCGGTCGACGGATACTGCAGCGAGACACGAAGCTTGGTTTCTGCGGCGGCCAATGTCGGCGCAAGGGCAAGGCCGGCCAAGGCAAGGCCAGCCACGGCCAGTGTGCGGAATACGATCATTATTGTTCCTCCCGTGGCGATCTCCGGCGACCGAACTATGGCTGGATCGCGCGGCTATCCTTGGACTACAGGATGCTCATGTCAATGCACTTTGTGATCAAAATACGATTTACGATGCCGTCATTCCTGTTAGTTAGGCAAAACGATTGACATAGTATCGTACTTGGATAACAGGATACGTAAATTGAATCCGTGGAGACATACGCAACGTGAGGATGAGCAATGCGCCCGAGGCGCTGGTGATCGCGCCGGAGGACAATGTCGCCGTGGTGCTACGCGATTTTGTGGCGGGCGAACTGGCGGTGGCAGGGGACTGCACGGTGACCTGCCTCGCTAACGTACCCTCCGGGCACAAGCTCGCCATCGCGGCAATCCCCCAGGGAGCGAGCATCGTGAAATGCGGCGTGCCCGTCGGGATTACCAGGCGCCCGATCGACATGGGCGAACACGTCCACATCCACAATGTCGCTAGCCGCTACATTACCGATCATTAGGAGTTCAGGCGTGCAGATGCGAGGTTACCTGAGGCAGGATGGGCGTAAGGGCATTCGCAACCTTCTGCTCGTCGTCTATCTCGTGGAATGCGCCCACCACGTTTCAAAAATGATTGCCGCACCGTACGCCGAAGAGGGTGTGCAGGTGATCGGCTTCCCGGGCTGTTTCGACAACGAATATGCGCAAGACATGCTGGCATCGCTGTGCACCCACCCGAATGTCGGTGGTGTGCTCTTGGTTTCGCTTGGCTGCGAGATGTTCCGGGGCGCGGAATTGCAGGAAGTGATTCACAAGAGCGGACGCCCGGTCAAGCGCATCGTCATCCAGCGCGCTGGCGGTACGCGCTCGACCGTTGGGATCGGTCGGGAATGGGTTGCCGCAACCTTGGACAAGCTACGGGCGGCGCCGACCGTGCCGCTGGCGCTGTCGGATCTGGTGATCGGAACCGAGTGCGGAGGCTCTGACGGCACAAGCGTGCTCACCGCCAATCCTGCCGTGGGGCGCGCGGCAGACCTCCTGATCGACGCAGGGGGTACCGTCCTCTTCGAGGAACTTGGCGAACTCTTCGGCTGCGAGGACCACATGGCGAGTCGCGCCCGCACTCCGGAACTGGCCACCGAGATCACCAGGGCCATGCAGAAAGCCATCCGCTACTACGGCGAGATGGGGCATTCGAGTTTTGGCGGTGGCAATGTGACGGGCGGCCTCTCCACCATCGAGGAAAAATCGGTCGGCGCCTATGCCAAGTCCGGCAGCCGGCCGATTTCCGGCATGCTCACGCCCGGCGTGTGGCCGACGTCGCCGGGCCTCTATCTAATGGACATGGTGAGCGACGGCGATGTGAAATACGGAATGCCCGCCATCAACGACACGGCCAGCATTGTCGAACTCGTCGCCTGTGGCTGTCACATCGTGCTGTTCACCACTGGACGTGGATCGGTAACCGGCTCGGCGATTGCGCCGGTCCTCAAGATTTGTGCGAATCCAGATACATATGATCGGCTTAGAGACGACATGGATGTCAATGCCGGCAAGGTTCTGCGCGGCGAATCCGATCTCGATGGGGTGGCGCAGGAGATCGTGGCGGCGATCGAGCGGACGGCATCGGGAATGCCCACCCGGTCGGAGGATCTGGGGCACCAGGAATTCCACATGACCTACAAGCATTTCGAGGCGCTTGGCCCCGCTTGCCTGCCAAGCATTGGTTGATCAGGAGGGGGCGCTGGGTAACGAGGAGGAAAGCCGGGAGCCCGAGGAGCGACAGCAGCTTGCTGTCGCGATCTACGACCTGTTGCGTTCGCATCTCGACGAAAAAGTGTTGCCGGAGGGCCTCGTTCTGGGAGAGGCGGCAATCTCACGGGCGCTCGCGGTTAGCCGCACGCCAGTTCGCACCGCCCTTCAGCAATTGCAGGCGGAATCTCGCGTGGTCAGCTATTCGGGCCGGGGCATGCTGGTGAGTTACGGCAATCCGGCCCCGGAGCCGGTCCGCAAGGAACTGACTGAAGTCGGCTTGCGGGTGCCGGAGGACGACGCGCTTGGCTATTCCGGGGCGGTCGATCGTATCTATCCCGAAATCGAGAGGGCGCTCGCCTCCTGCGCGGCTTTCGGTCGTTTCCATGTGAACCAGTCGGCGATGGCTGCCTATTATGGAATCAATCGCGCGGTCGCCCATGTCGCGTTGAACCAGCTTGAGCGGGTAGGGTTGGTGCGGCAGGACCGCCACGCCCGCTGGTATGTCGAGCGACTCACCGCGCAGCGTGCCGCCGACCACTACTTCATCCGCGCTTTGCTGGAGCCGCAGGCATTGCGGCTGGCGGCGCCTCAGCTCGACCCTGCCCATCTCAACGCCTGCTGGGAGCGTATCGTCCGCGCCATGCGCAGCGGCGACGATCTGGATTTCACACTTGTGGATCAGATCGAGCGCGACCTGCACTACGATCTCGTGCACCGGGCGCCGAACGAGCAACTGGTCAAGATCATAAATGAAAGCCAGCTGCCGTTGATTTCGACGAGCTACACGATCGAACGCTACAAGGATGCCGAGGTGATCCACGGCACGCTGCCGCAGCATCTTACGGTCTTCAACTACCTCATCGAAGGGAACGTCGATCGCGCGGCAGATGCCTTGCGCTATCACCTCGAGCAGGCCTCGCGCGTCAACACGGCGCGGCTCGAAAAGCTGCCGCCGCTCAATGTCGGACGCTACCCAAGCTACCTGACGCCCGTAGCCTAAAGCCAAGCCTAAGCGGAGCACCTCATGCCGAACCAGCCGCCGCCTCCCACGTGGATCCCCTCGGGCATACACCCGATGCAGTATGCGTTTTTCGGTTCTGACGGCGGACTGGACCGCGAGGCAATGCGCCGCCAGATCAATGGCTGCATAGACTTCGGCGTGGACGGAATCGCGGTGCTCGGACTGGGCACCGAAGTGAACAAGCTCAGCACCGTCGAGCGTCGCAATGTTGTGAACTGGGCGATCGAGGATATCGCTGGACGAGTGCCGCTCTGCGTTACGATTGCCGAGAGTTCGGCGTCCGGGCAGCGTGATTTCGCGAAGTTCGCACAGGACGCCGGCGCCGCGTGGCTAGTGCTTCAACCTCCCCAGGTTCGAGGCGTGGCAGAGTCGGAGTATGTGCGGTTCTTCAGCGAAGTGGCGCAAGCCATATCGCTGCCTTTCGGCATCCAGAACGCTCCCGAGTTCACCGGCATCGGAGTCAGCAACGCCGCGATCCTCGAATTGGCGCGCAGGCACGAAAATTTCCGGGTGCTCAAGGGGGAGGGGCCGGCACTGCTGATCCGCCGGACCATCGAAGAGACGGAAGGCAAGCTGGCCGTGTTCAATGGTCGGGCAGGCCTCGAGCTTACCGACAATCTGCGCGCTGGCTGCGCTGGGATGATTCCCGGAAGCGAGACCGCGGACGTGCAGAAGCAGATCTTCGACCTCATGAATTCCGGCGAACCCTCGCAACGCGCGCAGGGCGAAGAACTCTATCGACTGCTGTTGCCGGTCGTGGTCTTCATGATGCAGTCGCTGGAAAATTTCCTGTGCTACGGAAAGATGCTTGCCGCCGCTCGCCACGGCATCGCCGGTACCTCTCCACGTACCCCCGCCATCGCTCCAAGCGCCTTCGGCATCGCATCGTTGCGGCAGGCAGCGAAGGCGCTGTTCGCCGACCTGGACCCGGAACTCATCCGATGACCATCATCACCGTCACAGCCGCGCGGGGTTTCGCCGAGGAACTACTCAAGGCTGCCGGGCTCGAGGACCATCTGGCCCGGTCGGTCGCAGACGTGCTGGTAACGGCCGACGAGTTCGGCCACAGAACGCACGGGCTGGCCCTTCTCGCACCCTATCTGGAGCAGGTCCAAAGCGGCGGCATGAAGCTTGGCGGCGGGCACGAAGTGATCTCGGATACGCCGATGGCGTTCCACTGGTTAGCCGACCGCCTCCCTGGGGCGCATGTCCTCGGCCTGGCTGTGGATGAACTGGTGCAGCGCGCCGGCTCGCATCCGGTGGTGACGGCAAGCATCGCCGAATGCTTCCACATTGGCGCGTTGCAGGTGTATCTTGAGCCCGCAACGCAAGCCGGCATGATCTGTCTGATTGCCGCCACCGACCCGGGGGTCCGTTCGGTGGCGCCGTTTGGCGGCATCGACGCGGTGCTTACCTCCAATCCGCTTGCCTGTGGTATTCCGACGCGGGGCGATCCCATCCTCATTGACATCTGCACTTCGACCATCAGCAACGCCGGGGCCGCCGAGTATGGAGGACGCGGCAAAACCCTGCCGGGCGAATGGCTGCTCGACAACGCCGGCCATGCTAGTTCCGATCCAGCCGTGCTGCGCTCCACGCCGCCTGGAACGCTGCTGCCGCTCGGCGGGATGGATTTGGGCTACAAGGGTTTTGGCCTCGGAATCATGGTGGAAGCGCTGGCTCTTGCTCTCAGCGGCTATTGCCGCACAACGGCCAAGGGCAAGTTCGGCGAGAGCGTCTTCGTTCAGGTCATCAACCCTGGCCACTTCGCGGGTCGGGACCACTTCCTTGATGAAACGCAGGCTCTGGTCGATGCCTGCCGTGCGAGCAGGCCCATACAACACGGCTCGAATGTACGAATGCCAGGGGAGCGCGCGCTGGAGCGACGGCGAGAAGCACAGGACCGGGGTCTGGAATTCCCTGACAATGTTTTCGCAGGACTGCGGCCCTGGGTGGAGCGCTTAGGCACCAAGATGGTGGGAGAACACACATCATGACGCGCTTTGGTGTTGGCGATCTCATCGCCTTCGCACGTGCGGCGTTCGAGTCCGCCGGTCTGCCGTCGCGTCGTGCGCAAGTGTGCGCCGAGGTGCTTGTCGAAGGCGACCTGCTCGGTCACACCACGCATGGTTTGGCCCTGCTTGAAACCTATGTCGTCGAACTCACGTCGGGTGGCATGACCGTAGATGGCGACCCTGTGGTGATATCCGACCGTGGCGCCACGATTGCGTGGGATGGTCGACGCTTGCCGGGACCGTGGTTGGTGACGAAGGCGGTTGAACTCGCGTCGCAACGGGCACGACAGTTTGGCACCTGCACCGTGACGATCCGGAAGAGCCATCACATCGCTGCCCTCGCAGCGTATCTGGAGCCAGTAGCGCGCAACGGATTGGTCTGCATCATCATGTCTTCCGATCCGAACGTACGTTCGGTGGCCCCTTTTGGCGGTTCCGCGCCTGTAATGACTCCCAACCCCATTGCCGCTGCCTGGCCGACATACGGCGACCCGGTAATCTTCGACGTCTCCATGTCAGTCACCGCAGCCGGTGTCGTTGCCCGCCATGCACGTGCCGGCCTGAAGCTGCCGCATCCATGGCTGCTCGATGCCTCGGGCAGGCCGACGGACGATCCCAGCATCAAGATCGGTGATGGCGGCGGCTCGGTGCAGGCGCTTGGCGGACTTGATGCGGGACACAAGGGATTTGCGCTCGCGCTCTGGGTAGAGGCACTGACCAGTGGGCTCGCCGGTTATGGGCGCGCCCAGGCTGCAACCGGCAAGATGGGTGCATCGGTCATGGTGCAGATTATCGACCCGGAGGCATTTGGCGGCCTTGACCAGATGATGACCGAAACCGACTATCTGGCAGACGCGTGCCGTGCATCACCACCAGCCGACTCGTCTATGCCGGTTAGAGTCCCAGGTGATGCAGCGCTTGCGCGCAAGCGACGATATCTTGCGGAAGGCCTTGAGCTTCACCACGAAATACCCGGGCAACTCGCCCGGGTGGCAGATCGCTTTATGCTCGAAGCACCATCGCCTCTTTAATGCTCGTAAGCGGCCGATTGGTCGCCACAATCGCGGCGACCCCCGGCGGGGCGCATGGCAGGCCTCCTCTGGCGCGGTCGGAAGCCGCTACGATCAGATCTTGGTTCTCGTGGTCAGCCTGATTACCACAGCCAGCGCTTCCCGCGTGCTGGCGAAGCTCTTGCAGTGACGGACAACAAATAAGACCGCGGAAGTGAACGTTGGTACGATCGCAGTTCGCAATCGTGCAGTTGCTGTCAAGATTGACGTGCGGTTGTGAGAAAGCCCATGTCTCGGCGCAACCGCTGCGCGTTGCACTTGGTACCAGGTCGCCCTGCGTTATGCGCTCCGGCGCGCGACAATGTCATAGCCGACGTCGATGACGGCTTCCGTCTCCTCGCCCCTGAGGCGCCGGGCGACGAGGCGCGCAGCCTGCTCGCCGATCGCCCGCGCGCGGATGCGCACCGTCGTCAGCGGCACCGGCAACAGGGATGAGAGGCTGAGATCGCCAAAACCCGCGATGGCAACTGTGCCGGGAACGGAAATGTTCTCGCTGAGACAGGCCATGATCGCACCATGCGCAGGAATCTCCGAATGGAACATGATGGCATCCGGTCTCGGCGAGCGTCTCATAAGCGACAGGAGCGCATCGCGGCCGCTCTCCATCGTCGTCGGCGTCGGCACTGAGATCACGAATTCGGGAGGCACGCTGCGCCCCGCCGCCGCCATGGTCGTCATGAAGCCGCGATAGCGGTCCTGGGCCTGGTCGTTGTTCTCGAAATCGCCGCCGACGAGTGCTATCCTGCGATAGCCCTTTTCGATCAGACGGGACGTCATGTCTGCCGACGCGTCAAAATTGCTGTAGCCGACAGCCATGTCGATGCGGTCGTCGCTCAGGTTCCAGGTCTCGACGACAGGTCCGGAAAAGCCGGTCAGGAAAGCTCGACAGCTTTCGGAATGGGTGAAGCCGGTCACGATTATGGCATCGGCCTGTCGGCCGATGAACGCTTTTACCGCCTCGCCTTCCAAGGTCGTGGACCTTTCGCTAACCGCCATGAGCATCTGCAGATTTTCCTCGCGCAGAGTGCTGGCAATGCCCTGTACCAGATCGGCGAAAAGCGAACTCGAAAGGATCGGAACAACGACGCCAACGATGTTGGACCGGCTTGACACAAGGGAGCGTGCGGTGAGGTTCGGAACGTAGCCGATCTCCTCTATCGCCCTGAATACTTTCTGGCGCGTGCTCTCGTGCACGTCGGAAGGCTTGCGTAACGTCCTCGACACGGTGATCAGCGAGACGCCCGAGGCTTTGGATACGTCCTTGAGGGTCTTTGGCTTGAAGCGGTTCGGCACCTCGTCACCTCATCTCAAGGGGCCTGCTTCCAGGTAAATCCTGTTGGCTTGATTCCAACCGCCCCGCCGCGCGGACAATACAATGCGCGTGCCCGGATCGGCTACCCCGCAAGCCTTGAACGAAAGGCGAATATAATAGGCTGACATTCGAATGTCATGCCATTTGACATACGAATGTCATACGTATTTACTGCGCATATCGACTTTAAGGGAGGATAGTCATGAATCATAACGCGACACGCCGAACTTTCCTTGCCGGCACGGCCGCTGCGGCCAGCTACCTCCTGGCCGGCACCCCGCGGGGCCGAGCCGCGAGCACCGCGACCTTCCGCTGGGCGACGTCGGCCGACGCGTCGGAGCCACTGGCGACGGTCCCCCTCCAGGCGGCCAAGAAGATCGCCGAGCGCAGCGAGGGGCGCATCCAGATCACCGTCTTTCCCAACGAGCAGATCGGATCACTGGCCGAGGTTCAGGAGCAGGCGTCACTGGGCGTGCCGCTGATCTTGGACAGCAATGCCGGCTTCGCCTCGGAATATGGCGACCCGGCGATGGGCATCCTGCAGGGCCCCTATCTGCTCTCGTCCCGCGAAGAGGCCGGCAAGCTGCTCGCCTCCGATCTCATGGCCGACTGGGCCGCCTCCCTGGAGAAGAACGGGCTGCACAGCATTGCCTGGAACTGGTATGCCGGCGAGCGCCATATGATCGGCTCGCGCGCCTTCGGCGAGCCGGACGACCTGAAGGGCGTGCTGGTGCGTATCTCCGGCAATCCGATCCAGAAGGCCGTCTTCGAATCGCTGGGCGCGACCCCTGTGCAGTTGAGCCGCTCGGAAATCTACTCCGCCCTGTCGGAAGGTGTGGTGAACGCCTCCGACGGGCCGATCCCGCAACTGCTCGGCGACAAGCTCTACGAAGCGGTGCACGACGTGACCATGACCGGACACGTCACCATGATGGGCGGCATCCTGGTCAGCGCACAGGCCTTCTCCGCGCTCGAACCCGAGTTGCAGACCATCTTAACCGAGGAGATCCAGGCCGCCGGCGAGGAGTATTCCACGCTCCAGGCC
>JAEYTV010000446.1 GCA_023433855.1 Pseudomonadota bacterium
CCCCCTCCCCCCCCGCCCTGAGGCCCGCGCAGGAAGGCATCCTGGTTTTTCCTGACAGCCTGGAATATATAGTCCGTCACCAGCCGCACCCGCGGGATGTGCGCAAGATCCTTGTGGCAGACCAGCCAATAGTTTCTGCGGAGTTCCACCTCGTCCGGCAGGACGATCTGGAGATCCGGCTGCACCCGCGCCATAAAGTGCGGCAGAACGCACAGCCCTAGCCCTTTCAGCGTCGCCGTGAGTTGCGCGAAGATGCTGGAACTCTGGAAGCGGGGCTTTATGCCGGGATGCACGTCCCCCAGGTAATCGAGACCCGGCACGAAGATCATGTCCTCAATATACCCGACAAAGGGATGGTCCAGCAGATCGTCACGGCTGCGGATTGCGCCGGCTTTCCCAAGATACGCCTTCGTACCGTAAACGCTCAGATTGTAATCGGTCAGCTTCTCCGTCAGGTACGGTCCGTCTTTGGGCGGGTCCAGGGAAACCGCGATATCCGCCTCCTTGCGGGACAACGACATGATCTGCTGGATCGTCACCAATTCCAGCGTGATATTGGGATGATGATCACAGAATGAGCGGATCTTGTCGGCGAAGAAGAAGTTGGCAAACCCTTCGGGAGCGCTCAACCGCACGACACCCCGTTGAGCGGTCGTGCCCGATGTGACATCGGCGGCGAGGCGGTCGGCCTCCGCCTCTATTCGTTCGGCGGCTTCGATGAAACGCTGCCCCATGGCCGTGAGGACGTAACCGCGCGGGTTGCGCTCAAAGAGCTTCACCTTCAACGAAAGTTCGAGGCGATCGATGCGGCGCGATACCGTCGCATGGCTGGTGCGTAGCTGCCGCGCGGCTGTGGACAACTGCCCGGTGCGAGCGACCGCCAGGAAATACTGGAGGTCGTCCCAGGTGAAATGTGGACTGGATGGCATGCTCTCCCCGGCCTCTGTTCGAAAATGAACAGAGGCTGTTTGTAATTAATTGCAGCCTGCAGCTTGCGTCAACGGGCGTTTTCCGGAACCATGCGAATTGGATGGGGCCCATTGGGGAGAACGGCTCACCATTTTTGAACAGACTCACGCTCTGGCATCTCTGGGAGGAGAAATCATGCGGAACACCATTCTGGCGTCGCTTGCGCTACTTTTGGCAAGCAGCACCGCCTTCGCGCAAAGCGCGTCCGACGGCAAGGTGAAGATCGGCATCCTGAACGACCAATCAGGCGTCTACGCCGATTTCGGCGGAAAGTCGTCCGTCGAGGCGGCCAAGATGGCGGTCGAGGATTTCGGCGGTCAGGTGCTGGGGGTTCCGGTGGAGATCGTCGATGCCGACCATCAGAACAAGCCCGATATTGCCTCCAATATTGCTCGCCAGTGGTATGACACGGAGCAGGTGGACGCCATCATGGAGCTGACGACCTCTTCGGTGGCGCTGGCTGTCCAGGCCGTCGGCAAGGAAAAGAAGAAGATCGACATCGTCACCGGAGCGGCGACAACGGATCTCACCGGCAAGCAGTGCAGCCCCTATGGCTTCCACTGGGCCTATGACACCCATGCGCTTGCAGTCGGCACCGGCGGCGCGCTGGTCAAGCAGGGCGGGGACAGCTGGTTCTTCCTGACGGCGGACTATGCTTTCGGTTATTCTCTGGAGCAGCAGACCGGCGACTTCGTCAAAGCGAGCGGCGGCCAGATCGTCGGGTCGGTCCGCCATCCGCTGTCCAGCACCGATTTTTCGTCATTCCTGCTGCAGGCGCAGTCATCAGGCGCCAAGGTGATCGGGCTTGCCAATGCCGGGCTCGATACGTCGAACGCCATCAAACAGGCGGCTGAATTCGGCATCACCGCCGGCGGCCAGAATCTCGCGGCGCTCCTCTTCACGCTCGCCGAAGTTCATGGTCTCGGCCTCGAAGCTGCCCAGGGGCTAACCCTTACGGAAGGCTATTACTGGAACCTCGACGACCAGAGCCGCGAGTTCGCCAAGAAATTCTTCGCGCGCACCAACAAGATGCCGAACATGATCCACACCGGCACCTACTCTGCGGTCAGCCAGTATCTGAAGGCCGTCCAGAAGGCCGGCACAGATGAAACGGAAGCCGTCGCCAAGGCGCTGCACGAGATGCCCGTGGACGATTTCTTTGCGCGCGGCGGCACGGTCGCCCCTAACGGGCGCATGATCCATGACATGTACCTGCTGCAGGTGAAGAAGCCGGAAGAGAGCAAGGAGCCTTGGGACTACTTCAACGTCCTCGCCACCATTCCAGGCAAGGAAGCTTACATGGATCCCGCCAAGAGCGGCTGCGATCTGGTGAAATAATGGCGTTCGCCACTGCATCCGTCCATGAAGAGCCGCGGGTCGTGCTTTCCGCCCGCGGCCTCACCAAGCATTTCGGCGCTTTCGCTGCGGTGAAGAACGTCGATCTCGATGTTCATCACGCGAGCGTCCATGCCTTGATCGGACCGAACGGCGCAGGCAAGACAACGGTCTTCAACCTGCTCACCAAGTTCCTCCAGCCGACGGAAGGTTCGATAACCTTGCTCGGTACAGACATCACGAAGACCCCGCCGGACAAGGTGGCGCGGATGGGCCTCGTGAGGTCCTTCCAGATTTCGGCCGTATTCCCGCATCTTTCCGTGCTCGACAATGTGCGAGTCGCACTGCAGCGTCCGAACGGACTGTCGACCCAGTTCTGGCTGCCCTTGTCGTCGCTCAACAGGCTGAACACCCGGGCCGACGAGCTGATCGAGGCGGTCGGCCTGAAACGCGAACGCGACACCCTCGCCGCTGACCTTTCCTATGGCCGCAAGCGTGTGCTGGAGATTGCCACGACGCTTGCCCTCGACCCGGAAGTGCTGCTGCTCGACGAGCCGATGGCCGGCATGGGGCAGGAGGATATCGGCAATGTATCGGGCATAATCCGCGAGGTGGCGAAGACCCGCGCGGTGCTGATGGTCGAGCATAACCTCTCCGTCGTCGCAAACATCTGCCACCATGTCACGGTGCTGCAACGAGGCGAGATCCTCGCCGAAGGCGACTATGCGGCCGTCAGCCAGGACGAGCGGGTAGGCTCGCCTACATGGGTTCGGAGGAAGCGTGATGGCCGATCCTCTGCTTCAGGTCGCCAATCTCAACGCCTGGTATGGCGAGAGCCACGTGCTGCACGGTGTCGATATGACGGTCGGGCATGGGGAAACCATCACCATCCTGGGTCGCAACGGCGTGGGCAAGACGACGACGCTCAGGACCATCGTCGGTATCATCCGGGAACGCAAGGGCGAGATCCGCTTTGCCGGCAGGGACATGCTCGGCGTCCCGCTGCACAAAACGGCTCATCAGGGCATCGGCTTCGTGCCGGAGGAGCGCGGCATCTTCTCGACGCTGACAGTCGAGGAGAACCTGATGCTGCCACCCGTTGTCGCTGAAGGTGGCATGTCGCTTGACGAGATCTACGAGCTTTTTCCGAACCTGAAGGAGCGACGCTCCAGCGCGGGTACGAAACTCTCGGGCGGCGAACAGCAGATGCTGGCGATCGCGCGTGTGCTGCGCACCGGCGTAAAGCTGCTGATCCTCGACGAACCCACAGAGGGGCTCGCGCCGGTCATCGTGCAGCGGATCGGGGAGGTGCTGAAGACGCTCAAGGAACGGGGCATGACAGTGCTTCTGGTGGAGCAGAATTTCCGATTTGCCAGCCGCGGCGCCGACCGCTTCTACCTGATGGCGCACGGAAGGATGGGGGCGGATTTCCCGGTCGGCGAACTGCCCGACAGGATGGACATGCTGCACAAGGTACTGGGGGTCTAACGCGATGACCATGATCTTCGGCATCCCGCTACAAGCGTTTCTGGGTCAGTTGCTGATCGGCCTGATCAACGGTTCTTTCTACGCGCTCCTCAGCCTTGGCCTGGCTGTCATCTTCGGCCTCTTGCGCGTCATCAACTTCGCGCACGGTGCGCAATACATGCTCGGCGCCTTCGTGGCCATGCTGATGCTGCAGTATTTCGGCATCAACTACTGGTTCGCGCTGATCCTCGGCCCCATCGTCGTCGGCCTGTTCGGGGCCCTCATCGAGCGCACCATGCTGTCGCGGCTCTACGATCTCGACCCGCTTTACGGCCTGCTCTTCACGTTCGGGTTGGCGCTGGCGATCGAAGGCACGTTCCGATATCTGTATGGTTCTTCCGGCCAGCCATACGCGGTTCCGGCGCAGCTTGCGGGGGGCACGAACCTCGGATTCATGTTCCTGCCTATCTACCGCGGCTGGGTCGTCATTATTTCGCTTCTCGCCTGCATCGGCACCTGGCTGCTGATCGAGAAGACCAAGCTCGGCTCGTATCTGCGGGCCGGGACGGAAAACCCGGTGCTGGTGCAGGCCTTCGGCATCAACGTGCCCATGCTGCTGACGCTCACCTACGCGC
>JAEYTV010000228.1 GCA_023433855.1 Pseudomonadota bacterium
CTCTAATCAACCCTTTTCCGTCCCGTATCAGGCTGTATTTGTTCGACAACCGGGGTGTCATTTTCCGGTCTTTCGCCGCCCACTTTCCTGGTCTATATCAGCGGCGCAGACAAAAATCGATTGGGGATTGAAGCTCGTGGACTACATATCTACCCGGGGCGAGGCCGCACCGCTACGTTTCCGGGATGCCATGCTTGCCGGGCTCGCACGGGACGGCGGGCTCTATGTTCCCCGCGAATGGCCGACGCTGACAAAGAGAGAAATCCGTGCACTGCGCGGCAAGACCTACCAGGAAGTCGCGTTCGAGGTGCTCAGCCGCTTCACCGATGGCGAAATCGCCGCCGAGAAGCTCAAGACGATGATCAACGAGGCCTATGCCACCTTCAGGCACCCTGCCGTGGTACCGCTGGTGCAGACGGGGCCGAACGATTTCGTGCTTGAACTCTTCCACGGCACGACGCTCGCTTTCAAGGACGTCGCCATGCAGCTTCTGGCGCGGCTGATGGACCATGTCCTGGAAGAACGCGGCGAGCGCGTGACGATCGTCGGCGCCACCTCCGGAGACACCGGGGGGGCCGCCATCGACGCATTTGCGGGTCGCGAGCGCACCGACATCTTCATCCTCTTCCCACACGGCAAGGTGTCGCCGGTACAGCAGCGCCAGATGACAACTTCCAAGGCCCCCAACGTCCATGCGCTGGCCATCAACGGCAACTTCGACGACTGCCAGAACCTCGTCAAGGAGATGTTCCACGACGCCGCCTTCCGGGATCGGCTGAAACTGTCCGGCGTCAACTCGATCAACTGGGCGCGCATCATGGCACAGTTGGTCTACTATTTTACCGCCGCCCTGTCGCTCGGCGCGCCTGACCGGAAGGTCTCCTTCACGGTGCCGACGGGCAATTTCGGCGACATTTTCGCGGGGTACGTGGCCAAGAAGATGGGCCTGCCGATCGACCGGCTGGTGATTGCCACGAACGACAACGATATACTTGCCCGCACCCTGAAGTCTGGCCGCTATGAAATGCTCGGCGTCAAGGCAACGACTTCACCTTCGATGGACATCCAGATCTCATCCAATTTCGAGCGCCTCCTGTTTGAATCCTATGGAAGGGATCCGGAGCAGGTCCGAACATCGATGGCGGGATTGAAGCAGTCCGGAGCATTCGAACTCAAGCCGGAAGCACTGAAAGCCATTCGCCGAGAATTCCGGGCCGGCCGCGCCACGGAAAAACAGGTAGCCGCGACAATCCGCGACACCTTGGCGGCCACTGGCTATCTCATAGACCCGCATACCGCCACCGGAGTCTTCGTCGCTCGCAAGCATGCACGGCCCGCAAGCCCCATGGTAACGCTTGCCACCGCGCACCCCGCCAAATTCCCTGCCGCGGTAAAATCCGCTTGCGGAATTGAGCCGGCGCTTCCATCATGGATTGCTGATCTCATGGATAGGGAGGAGCGCTTCGATATCTTGGAGCCTGAGCTTAAGGCCATCGAAACCTTCATCGACCAGAAAGCGCGCGCTTGAAGTCATCGGCTGCGCCGGAAAGACGTAACATGAATGTAGAAATCACCCGGCTTGCGTCCGGGTTGACTGTCGTCACCGAAGCCATGCCCCATCTCGAGAGCGTCGCACTCGGTGTCTGGATCAAGTCCGGGTCGCGTAACGAGACCGAAAGCGAACATGGAATAGCCCACCTCCTCGAGCATATGGCCTTCAAGGGCACGAAGCGGCGCAGCGCCCGCGACATCGCCGAGGAAATCGAGAATGTCGGTGGCGAACTGAACGCCGCGACCTCCACCGAAACAACCTCCTATTACGCCCGCGTGCTGAAGGACCATGTCCCGCTGGCGGTCGACATCCTCGCCGACATCCTGACTGCCTCTGCTTTCGACGAGGAGGAACTGCGGCGGGAAAAACACGTCATCCTGCAGGAGATCGGCGCTGCCAACGACACGCCCGACGACGTGATCTTCGACCGCTTCTCCGCAGCCGCATATCTGGGCCAGACAATCGGGCGGCCGATCCTCGGAACCCCGGAGAGCGTGAAGAGCTTCACCCCGGACCAGATCCGCAGCTATCTTTCCCGCAACTACACAACCGACCGGATGTTTGTCGTGGCCGCCGGTGCGGTCGATCACGCGTCCTTCTGCAAACAAGTGGAAGAACGTTTCGCAAGCCTTCCGTCCACCCCCAGCGCACCACCGGTGATGGAAACCGCCCGCTACATCGGCGGCGACGTGCGCGAAGAGCGGGACCTAATGGATGCGCAGGTGCTGATCGGCTTCGAGGGCAAAGCCTATCACATGCGCGATTTCTACTGTTCGCAGATCCTCGCGAATATCCTGGGCGGAGGCATGTCTTCACGCCTGTTTCAAGAAGTTCGCGAGCATCGTGGCCTGTGCTATTCCGTCTATGCGTTCCACTGGGGGTTTTCGGATACCGGCATCTTCGGCATCCACGCGGCGACCGGCGGCGATGACTTGCCAAACCTCGTGCCGGTCCTGCTCGACGAACTTCGCAAGGCGTCCGACACCATCCACCAGGAGGAAATCGACCGCGCCCGCGCCCAGATCCGCGCCCAGTTGCTGATGGGACAGGAAAGTCCCGCTGCCCGGGCGGGCCAGATCGCGCGGCAGATGATGCTTTACGGGCGGCCGATACCGAACAACGAGATGATGGAGCGCCTTGCCGGTATCACCACCCAGCGGCTGACCGATCTTGCCGGCCGTTTGTTTTTTGATACAGTCCCGACGCTGTCCGCTGTCGGACCTATCGAGCAACTCGCCCCCATGGCCGATATCACCACGGCGCTTTCCACGCCTGGGATCCAGACGCAGAAGGCCGCCGGCTGATACCGGCTGCCGTTCCGGAGCAGCAGTCAGATGGCAAAGCGGGTGTTTCGGTTCCTGTCGCGACAGCCGGAGACTCCGGACCTTCGCGGCCCCGATCATCTGCTGCGGCTTCCACGCCACTCCGATTACCAGCAGTGGTACCAGCTTCGATCGGAAAGCCGTGCCTTCCTTCAACCTTGGGAGCCGGCATGGCGTGCGGACGAATTGACCGAGGCTTCGTTCCGCAGCCGCGTCGCGCGCAGCGGGCAGGAATATGCGGCCGGCCTAGCGGTACCGCTTCTTCTTTTTCGGGCCCAGGACGAGGTCTTGCTCGGCGGACTCACCATCGGCTACATCCGGCGGGGGGCGGCGCAAAGCTGCATGATCGGATACTGGATGGGTGAAAGACATGCAGGCCAAGGCCATATGTTGGCCGCATTGAAGGTGGCTATCCCCTATATCAGCGGTCGCCTTCAGTTGCACCGAATTGAGGCAGCCTGTATTCCAGAAAACTGGAAAAGTGTGCGGCTTCTCGAAAAAGCCGGCTTCAGGCGGGAAGGTCTCTTGCGGAAATATCTGAAAATAAATGGCGCGTGGCGTGACCACCTGATGTTCTCCCGGCTTCCGGAAGACGGCGAAGTTGGGAAGATCCCGAGGTCATGAATGCCGTCGCCTCGATGTCTGCATTGTTCCGTCGCCTGTTGTTGCTTCTGGGTGTTGTCGCCGCGTCGTTGGCGGGCAGCGTAGCGGCTGCCCGGGCGGCCGAGCCGGTCAAGATTTCCCGTGACGATACCGCCCTCGACCTCACCCGGACGACGGACATCTACACCAACCAGGGAGAAGCGTTCCAGGTTTCCACGGCGGCCGGCGCGGATGGGGTCCGGCGCCGGATCGAGGTTCGGGCAAGCTCAGCCCGCCCCCAGGGCGACTGGGCAGTCTTTGCCCTTTCAAACGTCTCGGGGGAGCAACTCGAACGGGTCATCGTCGCTCCGCATTTCCGCCTCGTGAACTCCCGGATGTTCTGGCCGGACCTGGGCTCCCAGCGCATCGTCTCGATCACCCCATCGGAAGGGTTCGCGCTCGACCGGTTGCCCAGCGCGGACGCGGATGTCTTCCGGATCACCCTCAATCCGGGCGCCACGATCACCTTCGTCGCAGAACTCGCCACGCCGTCACTGCCGCAGATCTACCTCTGGCAGCCGGACGCCTACAAGGACACAGTCAACTCGTTCACCCTGTATCGTGGGATCGTCCTCGGGATTGCGGGCCTGCTCGCCGTCTTCCTGACCATCCTGTTCGTGGTGGAGGGGACGTCGATGCTGCCGGCCGCGGCCGCCATGGCGTGGGCGGTACTCGCCTATATCTGCGTCGATTTTGGCTTCCTCGACAAACTGATCACCATCACCGCAAGCGATCAGCGCATATGGCGCGCGGCGGCGGAGGTCGCCCTCGCCTCTTCGTTCGTGATCTTCCTGTTCACCTACCTCAATCTCAACCGCTGGCATGCACATCTCGGCTACGCAACCCTCGCCTGGATCGTCGGCCTTCTGCTGCTCGGCGGGGTGGCAATCTACGACCCTTCGGTTGCAGCCGGCATTGCCCGGATTTCCTTTGCACTCACCGCATCCGCAGGCATCCTGCTGATCATCTATCTGGGCTTCAACCGCTACGACAGGGCCATTCTGCTCGTCCCGACCTGGGCACTCGTGCTGGTCTGGCTGTTTGGTGGCTGGCTCACCGTTACAGGGCAGCTCGACAATGACATCATACAGCCCGCTCTAGGCGGCGGGCTCGTGCTGATCGTCCTTCTCATCGGCTTCACCGTCATGCAGCACGCCTTCGCAGGCGGCGCCTATCAGCAGGGTCTTTTCTCCGATCTGGAACGGCAATCGCTGGCGCTTACCGGCAGCGGCGATACGGTATGGGACTGGGACGTGGCGCGGGACCGCGTGGTCACGACACCTGATATCTCGATCCGTCTGGGGCTTGATCCGGGCACCATGCACGGACCCGTTCGCAACTGGGTGCCGCGCCTCCATCCCGACGACCGCGATCGGTTCAGGGCAACGCTCGACGTGCTCCTCGAGCATCGCCGTGGCCGCCTCAACCACGAGTTCCGGATTCGCGCCGAAGACGGCCATTTCCATTGGCTGCAGATCCGGGCCCGGCCCGTCCTCGGGACGAACGGCGAGATCATCCGCTGCGTCGGCACGATCGTCGACATCACGGAACAGAAGAATTCCATCGAGCGTCTGCTTCAGGACGCCCTGCATGACAATCTGACGGGTCTGCCAAACCGCGAGGTCTTCCTTGATCGGCTGCAGGGCGTACTCACCCTGGCGCCGGGCCAGGACGGCATCCGTCCCACCGTGATGGCGATCGATATCGACCGCTATAAACAGGTCAATGACAACCTCGGCATTGCAGCAGGAGACAATATCCTGATTGCCCTGACCCGGCGGCTGCGCCGGCTCCTGAGGCCCGAGGACACGCTTGCCAGGCTTTCAGGCGATCAGTTCGGGCTGATCCTCGTATCCGAGCGGGAGCCTGCCAAGGTGGCAGATTTTGCCGATGCAGTGTCAAAGGCGATCATGGTGCCGATCAACTTCGCCAACCGGGAAATTGTTCTTACCGCCTCGATCGGGCTTGCAACCTGGGTAGAGCAACAGGAAAGCGCGGTCGCCATGCTGGCGGATGCCGAACTGGCAATGTACCGCGCAAAGCGAGGAGGCGGAAACCGCGTCGAGCCCTTCCGCCCGGCATTTCGCGCGTCCGGCACCGACAAGCTGCAGATCGAGACGGATCTACGGCGCGCCATCGATCGCAAGGAGCTGTCGCTTGCGTATCAGCCGATCATACGGTTGTCCGACGGCGAGATTGCCGGCTTTGAGGCCCTGATGCGGTGGGATCACCCCAAGCGCGGCAGCATCCCACCCTCCGAGTTCATTCCGATCGCCGAGATGTCCGACCTCATCGAACCGCTCGGATTGTTCGCATTGGAGCGCGCCGCCGGCGATCTCACTGAATGGCAGGGCCACACGGGCGAGCTTCCGATCTTCGTCTCGGTGAACCTGTCGAGTGCGCAGCTGCTGTACGCCGATCTCTACAATGATGTCCGCTCGCTGCTGCAGAAGACCCAGATCGACCCCCGCCAGCTCAAGCTGGAACTCACCGAATCCCTGATGATGGAGAATCCCGAACAGGCGCGTCTCGTCCTTGGCAAGCTCAAGGAAACCGGGTTGAGCCTGGCACTCGATGACTTCGGCACCGGATACTCCTCGCTTGCCTACCTCACGCAGTTTCCTTTCGACACGATCAAACTCGACAAGGCACTCGTCGGTGGCGCCACCGACAAGCGTGCGGTGCTGCTGCGTTCGGTGATCGCCATGGCGCGTGCGCTGGACATGACCGTCGTCGCCGAGGGCATCGAAAGCGATGAGGATGCGGCAGAACTTGCAAGGATGGGCTGCCATTTCGGGCAGAGTTATCTCTTCGGTCCGCCGGCTCCCGCGGAAGCCGTTCTCAAATTGCTGCGAGAGCGTTTTCCCCTGACAAAGAGGGCGTAAAGCCATTTCCGCGCGGCTCGTCATGCGCCTCTCCCCTTTTCGGCTGTTCTCCGGCGAAGGGGCTGAGACCCTACCGTCGCGCCGGCTGGCCGGATGAAGGCGGACTGCCGCGGTGCTCGTCGCGACAAGCTCTACCGCCGATGCACGAGGCGATGCACGAAATCCAGCTTGCCTACGACTGCCGGGTTCAGGACAAAGGGATAAAGATCCGGAACCCCCATCGACCGATGAAGGCTGTTGAGTGCCAGGCTGAAGGGTATCCAGGCGGACACGAGTTGTTCCGCATCTTGCGCCGCATAGGGATTGAACGCGACCTCGGCAGCCAGTTCCTCGTGCCGGCGGGGCTCGAGCGACATCCCGTAGGCGCGGGCCGTTTCCAGCGTATCGACAATGTGAAGATAGTGGGCGAAGGTTTCGGCGAAGTCCTCCCAGGGGTGGGTGCTCGCATAGGTGCTGATGTAGAACTGCTGCCAGTCGGGTGGGGGCCCCTGCTCGTAGTTCCGCTTGAGTGCTTCCCCATAATCCTGGGTTTCATCGCCGAACAGGGCGCGGAAATCCTCAAGCCTGCCGCCGTCGCGCACCAGCTTGTCCCAGATATAATGGCCGATCTCGTGGCGGAAGTGGCCGAGCATCGTGCGATAGGGTTCGTTCATCATCACCCGCACCTGCTCGCGGGTCGCATCGTCGGCTTCGGCCGCTCGAATGGCGATCAAACCATCCTCGTGGCCCGTCATGGCCGGCACAATGGTGCCGTCTTCCTTGACTTCATCGATCAGGAAGTCAAAGACGAGGCCCCCTTCCGGGTCTTCATCCCTGTTGGTAAGCGGCAGGTTCCAGCGGAGCAGCGAATAAAACAGATGGCGCTGCGCCTGGCTGATACGGCGCCACTGGTTCAGTCCTGCCTCTGTCGATGCATCCGGCACGAGCCGGTTATGTCGGCAGGCAGGACAGAAGGAATGAGGATCGTCCGCCAGCACTGTCCAGTTACATATGTCCATGGCGGCGTTGGTGCACAGCCGAACCTTCTGATCCGCTCTGGCAACCAGATGCCAGGTTTCCTCGGCCTCGTCCTGCTCCAGGGCGTGCATGGCGAGCATCTCCGGCACGAAGGCGAGGCGATGATTGCAGTTGATGCAGACCCGGTTGTCGAAATGGATGGTCTGACCGCAATAATCACAATCAAAGAGGCGCATGGCCAATTCCCCGTACCGAAGCCCCGACAAACAAAACC
>JAEYTV010000299.1 GCA_023433855.1 Pseudomonadota bacterium
GACATAGGCCGCCAGCCCGTATTCCGTGTTGTTGGCGTTGGCGATCACCTCATCCTCGGTGTCGAACCGCGTGATCGCGGCGACCGGCCCGAAGATCTCTTCATGCGTCATGTCGGCATCGGCGGACACGTCGGTCAGCACTGTGGGCGGATAAAAGAATCCGTTTCCTGCCGGCTTTGCGCCGCCGCACAGCACCTTCGCGCCGCGGCTGACCGCATCCTTCACCAACGCGTCGATCTTGTCGGTGGCCTTTGCGGTTATCATCGGTCCGCATTCCGTGGCTGGATCGGTTCCCGGACCGATAGCAAGACCCTCCATCCGAGCGGTCAGGGCGGCGACGAACCTGTCATAGATTCCGGATTGGACGTACAGTCGGTTGGCAGCCGTGCAGGCTTCGCCCGCATTGCGCATCTTGGCCACCATCGCGCCTTCAATGGCCGTGTCGAGATCGGCATCGTCGAATACGATGAGCGGTGCGTTGCCGCCGAGTTCCATCGAGCAGCTCAACACAGTTTTGGAGGCTTCAGCGAGCAGTGTGCGGCCGACGCCTGTGGACCCGGTAAAGGAGAGTTTCCGCACCCTGGGGTCGGCGAGCATGGCGGAGACGACCGGCCCCGGCGACGACGTGGTGATGACGTTGACCACGCCGTCCGGGACGCCTGCCTCTTTGTAAAGCGCGGCCAACGCGTAGGCGGTCAGGGGCGTCTCGGTAGCGGGTTTGAGCACCACGGTGCAACCTGCCGCAAGCGCCGGCGCGATCTTGCGGGTCGCCATGGCGGCAGGGAAATTCCAAGGCGTGATCAGCACGCAGATGCCGATCGGCTGGTATTCCACGATGATGCGATTGGCACCTGCCGGCGCGACGCCGAAGTCGCCCACGATGCGAACCGCTTCTTCCGCGTTCCAGCGGAAAAACTCGGCGGCGTAGGCGACTTCCCCGCGAGCGTCGCGAAGAGCCTTGCCGTTCTCCAGCGAGATGAGCTTCGCCAGCATCTCGGCACGCTCGGTCATCAGCTCGAAACAACGTCGCAGGATTTCGGAGCGCTTCCTGGGTGCCGTCGCCGCCCAAGCCGGGGCAGCCTTCGATGCGGCATCGACAGCCGCAGCCGCGTCTGCGAGGTCGGCATTGGCGACATGCGCAACAACTGCCTCAGTCGAAGGATCGACAACAGGGATGGGGTGGGGGCCATTGCCCGCCAGCCATGCTCCGCCGATGAAGAGCCCTCTTGAGCAGGCTTCCAGATCCAATCCCTGGGTATCCGGAGCGGTGGGGCGAGCGGCAATGTTCATCGAAATCTTCCCTTTATCTGTTTCAGCGTGCGGCCGACAGGTCACCGTCATAGGCGGCGCGGACGAGGCGCTTCATCCCGGTGATATCGATCGTACGCGGATTGTTTTTGATGAGCCTCTCGATGCCGACCGCCTGTTCGGCGGTCCAGTCGAGCTTGTCTTCGGGGAAGCCTAGCTGAGCCAGCGTCGGCGTGATGCCGATCGCCAGGAAGAGGCGGTTGACTTCCGCAATGGCCGCGTCGGCCTTTTCTTCCGTCGAGCGGCCGTCTGTCGAGAGGTTCAGTGCGTCGGCGATCTCCGCCATTTCCTGGAGCGATGCCTGGCGATTATAGGTCATGACATAGGGAAGCATCGTAGCGACGCCCAAGCCGTGCGGCGTGTGGGTCAGTGCTCCGACAGGGTATTGTATTGCGTGCGCCGCCGCCGTTCCCGCCGTGCCGAACGCGCAGCCAGCGGCGAGCGCGCCCATCATGACGTCAGCGCGAGCATCTTCGTCGCCGCCGTCTCGAAAGGCGCGTTCAAGACTCCTTCCGAGCAGTCTGATCGCCAGCAAGGCAAAGTGATCCGTGAGGGCACTCTTGCCGACGAAAACGTGTTTCTGTGCGAGTTCGGCGTCCGCGCTGCGACGCGCGGCGGTGAACGCCTCGATAGCGTGGGTGAGCGCATCGGCGCCCGCGATCGCGGTGAGGGAAGGGGGGCAGCTGATCGTCAGGTTTGGATCGCAAATCGCGGCCGCCGGGATTAGATGAGGGCTGGAGATGCCCACCTTGAGCGTGCGGCTGGAATCGGAGATGACTGCAACCGGAGTTGCTTCGGAACCGGTGCCCGCCGTGGTCGGCACAGCGATCACCGGCAGGATCGGACCAGCCACCTTGAACTCGCCGTAGTAGTCTCTCAGCGCGCCGCCGTGGGTTAGAATCAGCGAAGCGCATTTCGCCATGTCCAGGCAGCTGCCGCCGCCGACTCCAACCACAACGTCAGGCGCGAAAGGCCGCGCTTCTTCCACGCAAATTGCCACGCTTTCATAGGGAACGTCCGGTTCAACGCGGTCGTGGACGTGCACCGTTATGCCCGAAGCATTGAGAGTATCGATGATCCTGGAAAATGCGGGAACCGAGGAAAACCGGGAATCGGTGCAGACCAACGCTCTTGAGCCGTGACGCGCAACAACCGCACCGATTGCGTCCGACTGACCCTTGCCGAACAAGATCTCCTTCGGTGGCCGCAACGCTGCAAAAACACTCATCAAAAGAATTCCCCTAAAACGCGCCCAGGATCCCCACACAATATGAAATCGTATAGGATATAGGATTGACTTGGCTGGAGCATCGCGTTAGGCATGCTTCATGTCAAGAGGCGAACATGAACAGCCTGCTTCAAGCTGAGCCGTTGGAAGGCGCGGGGTCTCAGACCGGCGTGCGCGCGATCAATCGCCATCACGGTCTTGCCGAGGAGGCCTATGAGGCGATTTTTGCCCAGCTCATGGCGCTCAGGATTGCGCCTGGTTCTCGCATTACGGTTGACAATCTGGCGCGCGAATTCAACGTTTCCCAGACGCCAATACGCGAAGCACTCGGCCGGCTCGAAGGCGAGGGGCTGGTCATCAAGACCCATCTCATCGGCTACAGCGCGGCGCCGCAGATTACCCGCCGACGCTTCGACGAGTTGTATGACCTTCGTCTGCTGCTCGAACCGGCCGCTGCGCAGCGCGCCGCACGAACGATGGATGCAACCAGGCTATCAATCCTGAAAGAAGTGGCAGGCGTCATGTCTCGCCGGCAGGTGGGCGATGAGCGGGTTCGCTATTCCGCTTTCGCGCGCCAGGACGCTGTCTTCCACGACCGCATCCTTGAGTTTGCCGGCAATGAGCTGATCCGCAAGACGCTTGCGAACCAGCACACGCACTTCCATATTTTCCGCCTGATGTTTCATTCCCGCGTCACCGAGGAGGCGCTCGACGAACACGAAGCGCTGCTGGCAGCCTTCGCCGCCGGAGATGGCAAGGCGGCGAAGCGCGCGATGAGCGACCATATCGAACGTTCGCGCGACCGGCTGCTGCCGGCTTTTGATAGTTGAAGCACGAAACTGCGGAGCGTCGGGCTCCGCGCCAAAGGAGGAATAAATGGCTGGCAAGAAAATTCTGATGCTTACGGGTGAGTTCACCGAGGAATACGAGATCTTCGTGTTCCAGCAGGGGATGGAAGCAGTCGGACACACCGTCCATGTGATTTGCCCGGACAAGAAGGCCGGCGAAAAGATCCAGACTTCGCTGCACGACTTCGAGGGCCACCAGACCTACATCGAGCGCTACGGCCACTTCGCCGACATCAACAAGACCTTTTCCGAGGTGAAGCCGGAAGAATACGATGCCGTCTACTGCGCCGGCGGCCGCGGCCCGGAATACATCCGCACCGACAAGCGTATCCAGGCGATGGTCAAGCATTTCCACGATGCAAAGAAGCCGATCTTCACCATCTGCCACGGCGTCCAGATCCTGGTGGCTGTGGACGGGGTCGTGCGTGGCAAGAAGGTCGCTGCACTTGGTGCATGCGAGCCCGAGGTGAAGCTGGCCGGCGGCACCTATATCGACGTCAAGCCGACGGAGGCTTATGTCGACGGAACCATGGTCTCGGCCAAGGGCTGGACCGGCCTGGCGGCGTTCATGCGCGAATGCCTGAAGGTGCTGGGCACGGAGATCAGGCACGGCGCGACAGTTGGTAGCGAGAAAGCGGCAGCTTAAGCGCCAGGCCACCGACTATCTTTGGGGCTCGCCCGCATCGGCGGGAGGGCCCCTTGCTTTATGAGGGACATGGACGTCGCAAATCGGTTCCTGTGGCGTTCAAAAAACGAAATCGCTTATTGTGAGTGAATTCACCCCGACATTTTCGAGTTCGATCACCAAATCGTTGGCGGCCGAGAAATCACCGTTCTTGTCGGCATCGACATAGACACGTGCGTCACCGTCGAAGTACTCGACCGCCACGGCGCGATCAACACCCGCCGCGTCGAAGAAATTGGCGGTATCTACCGAAGTGAACGCGGCCGGCGAAGTCTCCTTTATGTCGGCGATGGCTGTGCCGGTGAAGTTGAATGCGTCCAGGTCGATTTCGTCTTCGGTGCCTCCGGCGGTAAAATCCTTCAACACATCATGTTGGGCGAGTGTCGAGTCGAGCGCGGTAGTGTAGCGGAAGGTGTCGTCGCCAATACCACCAACCAGCACATCGGCGCCTGCTCCGCCTATGAGTATGTCATTGCCGGCGTGACCGAACATAACGTCGTTGCCAGCAAAGCCACTCAACGTGCTGGACGTCGAAGTAGCGTCGGTGTCGTCGATAATATCGTCTCCGGCGGTCCCGGAGGGGTTGCTGCTGCCCCTGTCAAGCATGTTTACCGTCGAAGTCGTGACGTTGCCGGCTGCGTCGACGGCCGTATAGGTGAAGTTGCCGCCCACGCCCATTGTGTCGGTTATGGTAATTGTGTCGCCATTGTCGACTATCGTCATTCCTGTCGGCGGATTGTACCCGGTGATGCTCACTGCATCGCCATCATTATAGAGAAGAGCCCATTCGGGTATCGTAAACGGGCTCACTCGGTACACAATCGTTCCGCCAAGCACGATGGGGTTCTCGGTGTCGATGGTGACGGCGTCGGCGCCGGCGGCGCCGAGGTTGCCGGCCAGGTCGGTGTAGCTGTCGGTTGCCACAGAGACCGAGCCGGTGCCGTCGAAGTCGTCATCGGCGGTGAAGGTTGCGGTATAGACCAGCGGATCGGACGTCGCCGTGAGCCCGGTCCCCGAGCCGCCGCCCGCCGTGATGTCGTCGAGCGTGAAGCCGACCGGTGCCTCGGAGAAGGTGAAGGTGACCTCGGAGCTGTTGTCGCCGTCGAACAGCGAGGTGTCGACGATGTCGACCACCACCGTTGGGGGCGTGGTGTCCGACGGCGTCACCTCGAACTCGCCAATCAGCTTCACGCTGTCGTCCCGATCGGTCAGGGTAGTACCGACGCTTGTGGCTCGTATGCCAAAGGACAGGCCGTCGATTTCGCTCAGAGTTAGATTGTTTATCGTGAATGTGACGGAACCGATGTCGTTCTTTCCGATACCGGATGATCCGAATTCAAGACCGGCATCGAATACTTCGCCGGTACCGTTCAAGTTGTTGTCGTTGCTGCCGACCTTGGTGATGTCGTTGCCGTCGGCAGATGTGCCCACGTAAGACGCGGTCACAGCCGAGCCGGACATTATCAGGTTGCCGTTCTGGTCGTAGGCGTTATCGCCTGTGGCGGCCACACTTATGGCCCCTCCACCATAATCAAAGAAGAAACCGCGCAGATCTGCGTAACCTTCAGCGACATCAATGCGAAAGGTGGTGTTGCCTCCGCTCTCCGTAGCGTAAACGTTGATAACGAGCCCATTGTTATCCTTGACGGTGCCAATCAGTACTTCCGCCATCGACGTTTCCTCCAAGCCCATGCAAAGGCGTTCGCCGAAAATAGTTCCGGTCGCCGGCAATACTCAATTTTCCGTCGGGTAAAGCCCCAGCTCCCCCTAGATTACGAGCCTATCTGGGTGTGGCAAAAAAAGTCAATTATCTATTAAACTTGAAAAATCATTCAGGTTTATGCAACTGCATATCCAGTAATGCAGTAAGAGTTCTCGAGGCGGTATATATTGTAAAAAATATCGCTACGGCGCTTTATCTGCAGTCCTTCGGACTGACCAATCGCATTTCCACTTATTTTTCGCCGTTAACTGCTTATTGTATTTGGAATCGACAATTGCTGCGCACTTCGTTAACGCTTTGTTTACAGTCCGCTGGGGCCTGGGCTGGATGGGAGCTGGCCAACCTCACAACCGATCCTGCTCGCGCCTTCCGAGAGGCGCGAGGCGGTAGGTCAGGTTGGGCAGAGTGGATGGATCAGGGCGTGGTGCTGAAACCCAAATCTGAGGAACTTCGGCGCGTGTTTGGGGCATGTCGCGGCTATTTCGCCACCGCCGCGCTGTTCAGCCTCGCGATCAACCTGCTTTACCTGGCATCGCCGATCTACATGCTGCAAGTGTACGACCGCGTGATTTCGTCAGGCAGCAGGACGACGCTGGTCATGCTGACGGTTGCGCTGCTGATGGCGCTAGGCGCCCTGGCAGGCCTCGACACTGTCCGCTCCAGGGTTCTTACGCGCACCAGCGTGCGTCTCGACAGGCTCTTGGCCGGGCGTGTGGTCGCGGCTTCAGTGGAAAAGGTTGGTGGTCAGGCATCCGGCGGCCAGCCCTTGCGCGATTTCGATACGTTTCGCCAATTCATCACCGGCAGCGGCATCCATGCGATATTCGATCTGCCGTGGGCGCCGATTTATATCGGCGTCATCTTCCTGCTCCATCCGATCCTCGGCTTTTTCGCCTTCGGCTCGGCGGTGCTGCTGGTTGTCATGGCGGTGATCAACGAGTGGCTCATTCGCGGGCCCTCGACAGAGGCCGGCGCCGCGGCGTCCAAGAATTATGGCTTTACCGAGATGAGCCTTCGCAACGCCGAGGTTCTTCGGGCAATGGGCATGGTCGGCGGGTTGCTGCAGCGGTGGGATCGTGACCGTGCCCGCATGATCGAGCGGCAAGTGTCGGCAAGCGACCGCGCGGCGGCCACGCAGAGCATCGTCAAGTTCTCGCGATTGGCCATGCAGTCGGTCATCCTGGGCATCGGCGCTTATCTTGTGATCAACCGCATGACGACCGCGGGTGCGATGTTCGCCGCCAGTATCCTTCTGGGGCGGGCGCTTCAGCCTGTCGAACAGACTGTCGGTCAATGGAGCGCCCTGCTTTCGGCACGCGCCGCATTCTTTCGTATCCGCGACCTTTTGATTGCCAGCCCACCCAGCGAACGCAGCCTGATACTGCCGAGGCCAAAGGGCCATTTGTCAGTTGAGAGCGTGCACTACATGGCGCCCGGCAATCCAAGACTGCTCGTTCGCAATGCATCCTTTCGGCTGAAAGCCGGAGACACGCTCGGGATCATCGGCGCTTCGGGCGCGGGAAAGTCGACGCTCGCCAGATTGATCGTTGGCGTGCTGCGCCCGACCAGCGGCGTCGTTAGGCTCGACGGCGCCGACGTCTCGACATGGCCGCGCGAGTCGCTCGGGCGGTATATCGGCTATCTGCCGCAGGATATCGAACTCTTCGCCGATACGGTCGCCGCCAATATCAGCCGCTTCCGGGTGGGGGCAGATGCCGAGGTCATCCGTGCCGCCCAAATGGCCGGAGTTCACGACATGATCCTGCAATTGCCCAATGGCTACGAGACGCAGGTCGGCGAGGGCGGGGCGGCCCTTTCCGGCGGCTACCGTCAGCGCATCGCGCTTGCACGAGCGGTTTTCGACAAGCCGTCCCTGGTCGTGCTCGACGAGCCGAGCTCAAATCTCGACGCCGAGGGCGACCAGGCGCTCACCGAATGCATCGTCCAGCTGAAACAACAGGGCACGACGGTACTGATCATTTCACACCGGCCGGCGACCCTCGCCACAGTCGACAAAATCCTGATCCTGCGCGACGGCGCGATCGATATGTTCGGCGGGCGCGCAGAGATCATTGCCAAGCTCAATCCACCATCTCGCGTGCAGGCCGTGCCAAGCCCCCCACAAGCTTCATCAGCAACTGGGGGAGGCTGACATGAGCCAGTCTATGGCTATCTCCGGAAAACGCGCGGCGCCCGTACCTAGACAAGCGGAGATGCCAAGCGATTCCGCGCGCGGAGCCATCCTCGCCGGCTGGACAATACTCATTGCCTTCTTTGCAGGTTTCGGCGGCTGGGCGATCACTGCTCCACTCAACGGAGCGGTAGTCGGGGAAGCGGTCGTCAAGGTGGAAGGGAACCGAAAGAGCGTCCAGCATCTCGATGGAGGAATTATCAAGGAACTACTCGTCAAGGATGGCGATCGCGTGAAGGAGGGCGACATACTGGTTGTGCTCGACGACACACAGTTGCAGGCCGAATTCGACGTCCTGTCCCAGCAGTACGCGATGCTGCGGGCCATCGAAGCACGCCTGACCGCCGAGTTGGTATTCAGCGACGTCGTGACGTTTCCGGCAGAGCTGACAGAGAGCAACGAGACATCCGCCAGGACCGCGATCGAAGCGCAGAAACACGAATTCGAAAGCCGGCGCGCCGCGCTGGACGGCGAGGAGAAAATCCTGGTCTACCGGATTTCTCAGCTCAAGGAGCAGATCGCCGGAAACGAAGCCCAGGAGAAAGCGTACGGGGACCAACTCGCATCGGTGTTCGGCGAGAAGGAAAGCCTCGCCGACCTGGTCAAGAAAGGCCTGGTGACGAAACCTCGCATACTGCAACTCGAACGAACCGTGGCTGGGTTGCAGGGTCAGGTTGCCGAGATCCGGGCGGCAACGGCCGCTGCCCTCCAAAGCATCGGCGAATATTCGCAACAGATCGCCCAGGTCCGAAAGGCCCGCACCGCCGAGATCACGAAGGAACTCAGCGACACGCAAGCCAAGCTGCTCGACGTTCTTCCGCGCCTTCACAACGCGAAGGTTTCGCTGGGGCGCACGGAGATTCGATCGCCCTATGCGGGCGAGGTAGTCGGACTCAGCGTGTTTTCTGTCGGCGGCGTCATCGGCCGCGGGGAAAAGATCCTGGATGTGGTACCCGATCACACATCCCTTGTCGTGGAAGCAAAGGTACGGGTCGAAGACATAAGTGACTTGCGCCCAGGCATGGCCTCGGAGGTACATTTCACCTCGTACAAACAGCGAATTGTCCCGCTGATACGCGGCACCGTGGCGCAAATTTCGGCCGACCGCCTAACCGATGAGCGGACCGGTGTCTCATACTACGTCGTGGCGGTGGACGTGGATGATGGTGATCTGGCGGCAAGCCCGGAGATCAAGCTTTACCCAGGAATGCCTGCGACCGTCATGATAATGACGCGCGAGCGAACGGCCCTGGACTACATCGTTGGCCCGCTTGTCCAATCCTTCGACCAAGCATTTCGCGAGAAATAGCTAATTGAATAGCCAGTCCGACCAACTCGGTTGCGAAGGAAAGCATTAGGTTACCGCGAACGGCCAGAATGCGCTTCCGGGAACAGCGAAACTCCCTTCAACGACTGCAAGGGGGCGCAAGGCAGCCGTGCGCACCAGTCGCATAAGATGCAGTGCGCAAGCACTGTCACGCCGCGCAGGCAAGTTCGACGTCTGTTTCGCGGACGCGCGCCTTTCGGATGTTTCAACGGGAAACACATAGCTTGAGAAACCAAGCTGGTATTATCGCCTTCGCAAGCCGTCCATCACCAAGGTCTTGAAAATCTTCGCCCGGCGCAGGCGATCCTCGCGCGTGCCGCCGCTCAGCATGACGCCGCCCATCGCCTGCTGGAGGATCAGGAACATTTCCGAGCTGCAGTCGGGACGCAACGTCCCCTTTTTCGACGCGCGTTTCGCTGCCCGATGCAGGATGGCCGCAATCTCCTCCTTTTCGCTGGCGAAGTCGGTCGACGCGAGTTCCTTCTGCACGGCTTCCGCAAGCCCGCCATTGCGGACGTAGGAACTGAGCTTCTGATCGAAGAGTTCCTCGAAATCGCCGGCGTCACCCTTCTGCGCGGATGCCAGGTCGCGGATATGCTGCATGCCCCGCTCGAACAAGGCAAAAGCGAGATCGGTCCGCGTGGCAAAATTGCGGTGCAGCGTCGCTCGTCCGACACCCGCCGCGGTAGCGATCTCGCTCAACGGTACATCGAAGCCACGCTCCGCGAAAAGGCGTTCGGCCGCCGCGAGTATCGCCTTGCGGTTCCGGTCTGCATCGGTGCGCAGCGGCTTGGCTGCGTCCTGCATCGCGTCACGTTCTTCAGTCACCCCTGCCTCACATCGCTATATTTGAATGAATATAGCGTCTTTTCGATGCGTTAGCAGCCCCTCCGGAAATCTGTCGTATTCCGGTCTACCGGAGCATACTGGAGAGACGTGCGATTTGCTAACGGAGAACGACCAGGCCGGCTGAGGGCTACCGGCGTACCGCTGGCGTTTCGATCCTAAGGCCAGCGCCTCTGGCCCGGAGATAGAGTTCGAGATCGACATACTCCGAGGAGTTGGGTGCGTAAGGTTCCGCGCGTACGGCATCGTTGCACCACGCGAACATCCGGTTGAGCGAACCCATTGTCTGCCAAAGCTGCCGGTAGACGGGAAAGCCGTTGACCTGCCCTTGGCTGATCACCTCTCCACGCAGGTGGCCGCCGACATGGTCGACATGGCAATTGGCGCAAGAGAGATTGAGCTGGCCGCGCTTTCTTTCGTAGAAAGCCTGGCCGCGGGCGTAGCTTTCCGCCGCCGGCCCTTGAAGCGATACGCTCATTGGAAGACCACGCGCCTGATGCATGACATAGGCGGTGATCGCCAGCATGTCCTGGCTTTCGTCGGCGAAGGGCTCAGCGTGCTGGCGCTCGGTGCGGCAGAGATTGACGCGCTGCTCTAGATTGACCATGCGGCCGAGTTCGTTCGACCAGATCGGATAACGTGTGCCTACCGTGCGCATGCTCCGGGCCGCTTCGCCGTGGCAATCGGCGCAGGACTGGCCTCCTTTCGATGGAGTGCCGGCCCACAGCCGTTCACCGGCCTCGACCCACAGCATGCCCGGATTGGCGAAATCGTCGTCCTGCAGCGCCTGCGTCTCCGACGTCAGGAAATCGTAACCCGAAAGCACGGCAGGCGCCGCCACGGCCCCCGCCAGTGGGAAGATGAGAAGCAGCGCTGCGAGCCTCATGTGACCGTCAGGACGGCTGAGTTGGTGGTGACCTCGCCACCCTGATCGATCCACCGGAAGTCCACCGGACCGGTGCGCGTTGCCCGCAGGCGAAAGGTGAAGATCGGATTTGCCGACAGGCCGGGCTCCAGCTTCGCCTGGAACACCTCCTTGCCGTCGTAGCTGCACACGAAGTCGGTGACGATGTCGACAGGGATGGTGGTTCCCTGGCTGTCCACCGTGAAGCCATTGTCCATCGGGTGCATGATCATGGCGCGGATGGTCACGACCTCTCCGCCGGCCGCCGTTTCGGGAACCTTGATGCGTGTGTTGCGCATGTCAGTATTGCCCCGGCAGGACGGTGCAAGCTCCCACGACGACCTGGACCTGTTCGCGCGCCATCCACAGTGAGCCGTCCGACATCTCGGCCACAGCCACGATGGTCTGTGTTCCGGCAAGACGAATGTTGGTTTCCAGGAAAGCTTCTCCCGAAGCAGGCGAGAGGGACAGCTCCACGACCTTGGGCCGCGGGTTCTGCTCGGCGAAGACCGCGATACGGGCAACGTGGTCGGAGTCCGTCATCGGACTGTCCACGGATATGGAGATCGGAACGGAGTTGCCCGTCTCGGCAAGCTTGGGGAGCTTCAGCGTTATGCGGCCCTCCTTCATCGCGCCGGCGCCAAATGTCTCCGAGATGGCTGCCGAAACCTCTTCGGGGGTCGCGTAGCCGACGCCCGGCAGGGCGGCGGCAGCGACCGCTCCGGCGCCGATCGTGATGAGCCGACGGCGAGTGATCTGGGCGCCGGGTAGTGTGGTCATAAAACGGTCCATCGGCTGAATATGGGATACCTCCGCTCGCCGTCCCAACTCTGTCATTGTGCCTGCTTCAGCGTCTCTAGATATGCGACCACATCTTCGATCTCCTGGCCGGTCAGGATAGGCAGCCCGGCATAACGAATTTCGACGCGGTAGAGGCCTTTCGTGACGAAGTAGGCGGGCATGATCGTATCGGCGTTCACCATCTTGGGATCCGCAATCCGCTGGCGCAGTTCGCCGGCGCTGTAGCGGCTGCCCACCCCGGCGAGCGTCGGTCCGATGTCTCCGGATGCGCCGGGTGGAATCGTCGCCCCGGGGATGGCATGGCAGATGATGCAGTTGCCCTTCTCCGAATCGATCGCGAGTTGCATGCCACGGATCGGGTCGCCAGGCACGCTTGTCAGCGGCGCAAGTTCCTGTGCAGTAGCGGCGAGCGAACCGTGCAGCGTGGCCGTCACTAGCCAAACATTTCGCCAGTGATGGTGTCGTACCATGACTGCGCATACTCCGACTCTCGGCGGTGAATGTCCGGCGTGGCGCCTACCTTCGTCGTGCGTCCTTCGCTCACAAGGAGTGTGATCTTCTCCGGCTTTTGAGAAAAGACGTCGGCGATGGAGAAGCCGTAGTCCGGCGCCGCCAGGCTGTAGCATACATTGATGAGCTTGGTCGCCGCCGGCTCGCTCCCGGCGATCGCCGCCAGGATCGCCCCGGCACAGACCTTCGCCTGCACATTGGCGCTGAAGCCGGACTTCGGCATGTCGCCGGCCAGGCTGGCGTCGCCAAGGATATAGACCCCTTTCGCAACTTTGGACTCGAAGCTGACCGGATCGACCGCGCACCAGCCGGTCCCGCCGTCGAGGCCCGCATCCAAGAGAATTTGCGCAGCCTTTTGCGGCGGGATGATATTGGCGACCGCTGCCTTGTGATCGTCGAAATCGGTGGAGACCGTATTTGTCTCGACGTCGACCGCTCGCACCCGACCCGACATCGAGCCAGGCACCCTCTCGATCATGCCGGGATAGAGCGACGCCCAAGCCTCCTCGAACAGCGGTTGCTTGGAGAATGCGTCCTGCGCATCGAGAACGAGGATCTTGGACTTCGGCTTCGATGTCTTGAGGTAGTGGGCGATCAGGCAGATGCGCTCATAGGGTCCCGGCGGACAGCGGAAGGGAGGCGGCGGAACCGCAACTACCACGAGCCCGCCATCCTCCATCGCCTCGAGCTGGCCGCGCAGGAGGGCCGTCTGCGACCCGGCCTGCCAGGCATGTGGCATCTTCTGCGCTGCCTCTGCCGAATAGCCTTCGATCCCGGCCCAGTCGAACTGGATTCCAGGAGAGAGGACGAGGAAATCGCTTTCGATTCGGCGTCCGTCCGCCAGCGTGACGGATCGCGATGCCGGATCGATGCCGGTCACGGTGTCGTGGACCACGTTGATGCCAGCGGCACGAAGCTTGTCATAGCGAAAGGCGATCCGGGCGAGCGGCCATAGGC
>JAEYTV010000364.1 GCA_023433855.1 Pseudomonadota bacterium
CTGGTTTAGCTCTTCGTGATTCCCGAAGGGGATTTCCAACAGTGGCTTGGCGTCGAGCAGATCATGCGCGCCGAGGCGCGTGAAGAGGCGGAGGCGTTCATGGCGAAGGCCTCCCAGAAAGTGCGCGAAACGATCGGCATCGATCCGGAGATTGTCATCCGCGAGGGCAGCGCAACCGAGCAGATCAACCAGTTGGTGGAGGAGGATCGGGATATCGCAATCCTGGTGCTCGCTGCAGGTTCCGCCAAGGAGGGACCAGGCCCTCTCGTGTCGTCGGTGGCAGGCCGGAATGCAGCTTTCCCCATCCCCGTGACGGTGCTTCCCGACACGCTCTCCGACGAGGAAATCGACGCACTGTGCTGAAGCCAGCTTGACGCCGAAATGGTAAAGGCGCACTTGAACGAAAAGCTGATACCGATTATCTTCTTTTGAAGAATTCTAAATTGAAGGGGTGATCTTAGCCCCTGGGAGACACGAGATGTTCATCCAGACGGAAGCCACACCCAATCCGGCGACCCTCAAGTTCTTGCCGGGCAAGGTGGTGATGGAAAAGGGAACCGCCGACTTCCGTAACGCCGACGAGGCCGAGGCATCGCCGCTTGCCTCACGGCTGTTTGCCATCGGCGGCGTGACGGGCGTTTATTTCGGCTATGACTTCACCACGGTCAGCAAGGAAAACGCCGAGTGGCAGCACCTGAAGCCGGCGATCCTGGGCTCCATCATGGAGCATTTCCTGTCTGACCAGCCGGTGATGGGCGGTACGTCCACGCTTGCCGAAGAGTTTGATGAGGATGGTGAGTTCTTCGACCAGGACGACGAGACTATCGTGGCGACGATCAAGGAACTGCTGGAAACCCGGGTTCGTCCGGCCGTTGCTCAGGACGGTGGCGATATCACCTTCAAGGGCTTTCGGGACGGCACCGTCTACCTCAACATGAAGGGCGCCTGCTCCGGCTGCCCGTCTTCGACGGCGACGCTGAAGCACGGTGTCCAGAACCTTCTGAGGCACTTCGTTCCGGAGGTTCAGGCGGTCGAGGCCTTGTAGGGCTTGCTGCAGTTTCATGATCGTCCTGGCCATCGATACTGCCGGAGTAGATTGCTCTGCTGCACTTTACGACAGTGCCGCAGGCAAGCTGTTGTCTGCCGTCACGGAAACGATCGGCAAAGGGCACGCTGAGCGGTTGATGGCCGTCATCGATGAAGCGTTATCGCAAGCCACTCTCGCCCTTGATGCCGTTGAACGCATAGCGGTGGTTATCGGGCCCGGGTCCTTCACGGGCATCCGTGTCGGAGTTGCTGCGGCAAGGGGGCTGGCGCTTGCGCTACGCGCCGAGTGTGTTGGCGTGACGACCCTCGAGACCATGATGCGCAGCCAATTCGCTCAACATCCGGTTCAGCCCGTCGTGGCGGCAATGGACGCCAAGCGCAATGAAATCTACGCTCAGGCTTTTGCAGCGGACGGCATGCGGCTCTCAGAGCCTGCCGCACTCTCTCCAGAAGGCGTTGCCGAATTGGCCGCCATCCACTCTGCCGTCGTCATCGGCTCGGGTGCCACGGCGCCTTCTGCCAGTGAAACGGGGACCGTCCGGGACCGATTCGATATCGCGACGGTGGCGCGAATTGGTGCAGAAAAAGTGCCCGACGGAAGTCGTCCCAAGCCTTTGTATCTGCGTGGACCCGATGCGAAGCCGCAAACGGGATTTGCTCTTGCCCGGTCCTGATGCCGATGTTCGACGACTATCTGACCTGGAAACCCTTTTTTGCGATCGTTCCGATGGAAATCGGTGAGTGCAAGGAGGTTTCCGAGCTCCACGGGCTTCGTTTTCCGCGGCGGTGGAGCGACGGCGAATTTCAGAGCCTGTTCCTGCAGCAGGGCGTTTTCGGTTTTGTCGCGCGTCAGACCAATGCATTTTTCTCGAAGCCGCTGGGTGGCTTTGTTCTTTCACGTGAGGTGGCCGGAGAAGCGGAGGTCCTGACCGTGGCTGTCAACGAGAAGTTCGGTCGGCAGGGGCTTGGCTGGCGGCTCATGCAGGCGGCCTTGCGGGAAGCGTCGGCGCGGGGGGCCGAAATCATGTTCCTCGAGGTCGAAGCGGCCAACCGTTCCGCAGTCGCGCTCTACCAAAAGCTCGGCTTCAACAAGGTGGGCGAGCGACCTGCGTACTATGTTGGGTTGGACGGGACACGCTCTACGGCGCTTGTCATGAGCCGCGTTCTTCGCTAGTCCCTCATTTTAGGATTGAGGCATTCGAAGGCCGACGACATGGCAG
Source organism: Pseudomonadota bacterium (assembly GCA_023433855.1). GTDB lineage: Bacteria > Pseudomonadota > Alphaproteobacteria > Rhizobiales > Rhizobiaceae > Neorhizobium. Next base: position 2,268 of record JAEYTV010000364.1, read on the forward strand.
ACCTTTCCAAGACAGTGGAGGAGCTGTGTGCCGAAAAAGGCATGCGGATGACTGAACAGCGGCGCGTCATCGCCCGCATCCTTCAGGAATCGGATGACCATCCGGACGTGGAGGAGCTTTATCGCCGCTCTTCGAAGGTGGATCCGCGTATCTCGATTTCGACCGTTTATCGTACGGTGAAACTCTTCGAGGACGAAGGTATCATCGAACGCCACGATTTCCGCGACGGTCGCTCGCGCTACGAGACCGTTCCGGAAGAGCATCACGACCATATGATTGATCTAAATACCGGTCTTGTGATCGAGTTCCGCTCCGCCGAAATCGAGGCGCTGCAGGAGCGCATCGCTCGCGAACACGGTTTTCGTCTTGTAGGGCATCGGCTGGAACTTTACGGCATCCCGCTCGACAAGGATGGTAAGTGAATTCCTGGCTCCGCATCGGCGTCATCCTCATCGTCCTTCTCACGGTCACGCTGATCATGCTGCCATTCCAGCTGGTCGGCCTTGCGTTTGACCTTAAGATGAGGCGCAAGTTACCCCGTTATTGGCATCGGATGGCGTGCTTTCTCCTTGGAATACGCATCCACGTCCATGGAAGACTGGAGGGCCGGCGTCCTTTGATGCTTGCCTCCAATCACGTCTCGTGGAAAGACATCCTGGTGCTCGGGGCCGTGGCCGACGTTGTATTCATCGCCAAGATGGAAGTGGCGAAATGGCCGATCTTTGGCACGCTTGCCAAGCTGCAGAAGAGCATCTTCATCGCTCGGGAGCAGAAGCGCAAGGCAGGCGAGCAGGTCAACGAGATCGCCGAACGGCTGAAGGCGGGCGAGATTGTGGTTCTCTTTCCGGAGGGCACGACGTCCGATGGAAATCGGCTTCTGGAAGTCAAGTCCTCCCTTTTCGGGGCTGCCGCCGCCGCCGTTCCTCACACGAACGAAGGTGTGGTGCACGTCCAGCCAGTTGCCATCGCCTACACGCGCATCCATGGTATGGCCATGGGCCGCTACCATCGTCCGATTGCCGCCTGGCCGGGCGACATCGAACTTGGCCCTCACCTTCTCGGCATCTTGAAGGAGGGCGCCATCGACGTCGACGTGGCCTTTGGCGAGACGATCGATTTCCGCACCGGCGACAACCGCAAGCACCTCAGTCAGGCGGTCACCAGCCGTATCCGCCGGATGCTCATCAAGCACCTGCGCGGGCGGGATTACGAACCAGCCTAGGAAACGCTTCATTTTCGAGGCCCGTTGCGGTATTGAGCAGCCCATGAACGAACACGTCTCTCACCTCGTGCCCGCCGCCGAACCCGCTCCGGCCACCGACAATGCGCGCAAGGTCTTCATCAAGACCTATGGCTGTCAGATGAATACCTACGACTCGGCGCGCATGGGGGACGCGCTGGCGACAGATGGGTATGTGACGACGGATGATATGGGGGAGGCCGATCTCATCCTGCTCAACACCTGTCACATCCGTGAAAAGGCCGCCGAAAAAGTCTATTCGGCTCTCGGCCGGTTGCGAGAGATGAAGAAGGTTCGCGCCGCCCAGGGCAAGGAACTCATGGTCGGCGTCACCGGCTGCGTTGCGC
>JAEYTV010000450.1 GCA_023433855.1 Pseudomonadota bacterium
GCGCAGGTGCTGCGACCGCCGCCCCGGCTGCTGCCGCTCCCGCCAAGGCCGCCGAATCTGCTGCACCGACACCGGCGGCTGCAGCCGCGCCTGCTCCGGCCGCCGCCGCGGCATCCTCCATGCCGCCGGCACCGGCTGCCGCGAAGGTCGCCGCCGACAACAACATCTCCACCTCCGACATCGAAGGTTCCGGCAAGCGCGGTCAGGTGCTGAAGGGTGACGTGATTGCGGCCGTCGCCAAGGGCATTTCGGCACCGGCCGCGACGCCCGCCTCGGCTACGGCCGGCGCACGTCCCGTTTCGTCCGCCGACGATGCGGCGCGCGAAGAGCGCGTCAAGATGACCCGCCTTCGCCAGACCATCGCCCGCCGCCTCAAGGATGCGCAGAATACCGCGGCCATGCTGACCACCTACAACGAGGTGGACATGAAGGCCGTCATGGACCTGCGTAACCGCTACAAGGACATCTTCGAGAAGAAGCATGGCGTGAAGCTGGGCTTCATGGGGTTCTTCACCAAGGCCGTCACGCACGCCCTGAAGGAACTGCCCGCCGTCAACGCGGAGATCGACGGCACCGACATCATCTACAAGAACTACTGCCACATCGGCGTTGCCGTCGGGACGGACAAGGGCCTCGTGGTTCCGGTCGTCCGCAACGCCGATCAGATGTCGATCGCTGAAATCGAGAAGGAGATCGGCCGCCTTGGGAAGGCAGCCCGGGACGGGCAGCTTTCAATGGCAGACATGCAGGGCGGCACGTTCACGATCTCGAACGGGGGCGTCTACGGTTCGTTGATGTCGTCGCCGATCCTCAACGCGCCGCAGTCCGGTATTCTCGGCATGCACAAGATCCAGGAGCGCCCCGTGGCTATCGGCGGTCAGGTCGTCATCCGTCCGATGATGTATCTTGCACTTTCCTATGACCACCGGATGGTCGATGGGAAGGAAGCGGTTACCTTCCTCGTGCGGGTCAAGGAAAGCCTTGAAGATCCAGAGCGCCTGGTCCTCGACCTCTAGGCCAGGAGGGGGCCTTGGAAACGCTTGGGGTAACAGTATCGCCATACATGACGCTGCTTGCCCTCAGCGTGGTCCTGCTGGTCTTCCACATTCTGCTGCAGGGGGTGCTTTCGACACGGGAGCTTGGTTCCAGATGGAATGCCGGTCCGCGGGACGGAGAGGCCGAGCCGAAAGGCAAGCTCGCAGGGCGCGCCGCACGCGCGTCCCGAAATTTCCAGGAAACCTATCCTGCATTTGTTGGCCTGCTTCTCGGTGTCGCCTTCGCAGGTGAAGACGCTTCCAAATGGGGCCTGATCGGTGGCTGGGTATGGTTCATCGCGCGTATTGTCTACATACCGCTCTACCTTGCCGGGATCCCCTACGTGCGCTCCCTCGTCTGGCTGGCCAGTGTCGCCGGACTGCTCGCGATGATCCTCGCGCTCATCGGGTGAAGCGATGAGGCTGCTCCCCGGGAAGACGTCGATTACAGCTTTGTGCATCTTGCCCGGCGTAGCCCTGGGCCACGACCGGTGTCCGATCGAGAAAGCGGTGTTTACCGAAACGGATGCCGGAACCGTGCTGTCGTTCCGGCAGGTCGACTCGGACGCGGCTGCGGTCAGCCATCTGTTTTCGATTACCGGCGGCAAGCTGAAGCTCGATGGCCACGTGATGTATGACGACGAATCCGAGCGACCGGTCGCCATGATCATGAATAGTTGCCCTGAAGGCGACGCCACCGGCGCGGAGCTTCGTGCCTGCACCGTCTGGACGGGTGTTCCGTATGCCGTTGCTGTGACGGGCGGGCGCGTCGACGTCCTGGGCGCAGAGGGTTCGGAGACGCCCGATGCGATTGTGCTGCCCGGATTTGGTCCGGCGCTCCGTCATTCGACGCTCTGGCACGCGAGCGGTCTCGCGCGAGTGGCCTGGGACGTCTACCAGTTCAAGGAATGTAAGCCGTGAGCGATACTCCTGTTCTCCTGGTAACCGGTGGAAGCCGCGGCATCGGCGCCGCCGTGTCGATCATGGCTGCGAGCCGTGGCTGGCGGGTCGCGGTGAACTACGCTTCGAACCGTGATGCGGCGGAGAGGGTGGTCTCAGAGATCAAGGCAGTTGGCGGCGAGGCGGTCGCCCTCCAGGCTGACATCGGAAAGCCAGGCGAGATCGTCTCGCTCTTCGAGGCAGTTGACCGGTATTTCGGGCGGTTGGACGGGTTGGTCAACAATGCCGGCGTCGTTGACATGGTGCAGCGGGTCGATGAGATGAGCGCGGAACGGGTCGAACGGATGATGCGCATCAACGTCACGGGGCCCGTTCTCTGCTGCGGCGAGGCGGTGCGCCGAATGTCCACCAAACACGGCGGCAAGGGTGGCGCGATCGTGAATATCTCCTCGGTCGCCTCGACGCGTGGTTCGCCGGCGCAATACGTCGACTATGCCGCTTCGAAGGCGGCGATTGATACGCTGACCGTGGGCTTGGCGCGTGAAGTCGCAACCGAGAGCGTGCGGGTCAACGCAGTCCGTCCGGGCATCATCGAAACAGACATCCATGCATCCGGCGGGCAACCGAACAAGGCTCGCGACAGTGCGCCGAACATCCCGATGAAAAGGCCGGGCAGGCCGGAGGAGATAGCCGACGCGGTGCTTTATCTCCTGTCGGCCCCTGCCTCCTATGTCACCGGCGCCATCCTTGATGTGAGCGGCGGACGGTAGAGCAGTTGCCCGAAAGTTGCGCCGCGGTCAGGCGGCGGATTGCGATAGAATGAAACGAAGGCGCGGCAGCGTCGCGAGACGAAGAGAAGGAAAACAGCTATGGCTTATGACGTCGTCATCATCGGAAGCGGTCCCGGCGGTTATGTCTGCGCGGTCAAGGCGGCTCAGCTTGGCCTCAAGGTTGCGGTCGTGGAGAAGCGCGCCACCTATGGCGGCACTTGCCTCAACGTCGGCTGCATTCCCTCCAAGGCGTTGCTGCACGCTTCGGAAATGTTCCATCACGCCGCACATGGCATGGATGCTCTGGGGGTCGAGATTTCCGCTCCGAAGCTGAACCTCGAAAAGATGATGGCCCACAAGGACGCGACCGTTAAGTCCAACGTCGACGGCGTTTCCTTCCTGTTCAAGAAGAACAAGATCGACGGCTTCATCGGTACCGGGAGGATCGTGGCTGCCGGCAAGGTGTCGGTGACCGGGGAAGATGGCAAGGTTCAGGAGCTTGAAGCCAAGAACATCGTCATCGCAACGGGCTCCGACGTCGCCGGTATCCCGCGCGTCAATGTCGAGATCGACGAGAAGGTCATCGTGTCCTCGACCGGCGCGATCGCGCTGGACAAGGTGCCGCAGCACCTGGTGGTGGTCGGCGGCGGCGTCATCGGCCTTGAACTCGGCTCGGTGTGGATGCGTCTCGGAGCCAAGGTGACGGTGATCGAATATCTCGACAAGCTGCTCGGCAGCATGGATGCCGAAGTTTCGAAGCAATTCCAGCGGATGATGGCCAAGCAGGGCATGGACATCCGCACCGAAGCCAAGGTGACGGCCGTCGAGAAGACTGCAACCGGCGCCAAAGTGACCTACGAGCCGGTCAAGGGCGGCGACGCCGTCAGCGTTGAGGCGGACATCGTGCTGATCTCCACGGGCCGCAAGCCCTACACGGAAGGTCTCGGCCTCGAAGAAGCCGGAGTAACGCTCGACAACCGTGGCCGCGTCGAGATCGACGGGGGCTTCAAGACCAATGTCGCAGGCATCTATGCCATCGGCGACGTGGTGAAGGGACCGATGCTCGCGCACAAGGCTGAAGACGAAGGGGTTGCGCTGGCCGAAATACTTGCCGGACAGCATGGCCATGTGAATTATGACGTGATCCCCGGCGTCGTCTACACCCAGCCGGAAGTCGCCTCCGTCGGCAAGACCGAGGAGGAGCTGAAGGCCGCGGGCATCGCCTACAAGGTCGGCAAGTTCCCGTTCACGGCCAACGGACGCGCTCGCGCCATGCTGGCGACGGACGGTTTCGTGAAGATCCTGGCGGACAAGGACACAGACCGGGTGCTTGGCGGCCACATCATCGGCTTCGGCGCCGGCGAGATGATCCACGAGATCACTGTTCTGATGGAATTCGGCGGCTCGTCAGAAGACCTTGCCCGCACCTGCCACGCCCACCCGACGATGTCGGAAGCAGTGAAGGAAGCGGCGCTTGCCACCTTCTTCAAGCCGATCCACATGTGATCGCCGGACAATCCCTTGATGCAGTTGAGGGCTGGGTGAAAACCCGCCCTCTTTCTTTTTGCGCGGGCATCGGCCTCGCTGCGGAGCGTCAACTCCAGGATTAAAACTTGGACAGGAATACTAACTTCGCTTGAGGCGGAGGTGGATCGCCGTAAACTGCTGCCATTGTTCTGCTTCTCTGGAAAGGCCGAAACAATGCCAGTCTCTTTTTCCGTTCCGCAGCGCATCCTGCATTGGCTGATGGCGGCGTTGATCCTGTTCAATCTTCTGTTTGCCGAGCCGATGGAAGAATGGGCAAAGGTCTTCTTCCGTGGCGAGACACCTAGCCCCGATCAGGTCGGGGCCGCCAACGTGCACGCCTATGCCGGCATTGCCGTATTGGCTCTGGGGCTCGTCCGGCTCTGTCTTCGTTTCGTGCAAGGGGCGCCGCCGGAGCCGGAGGAGGAGCCTCCTGTGCTGCGTCTGGTTGCGAAGGCCAGCCACTGGGCGTTCTACGCGCTCTTCTTCGTGATGCCTTTCGCCGGCATCGGCGCCTACTATTTCGGAAATGCGACGGCCGCCTTCGCGCATGCCGGGCCGATGAAGCTCTTCATGTGGGTCCTGATCGTCGCTCATCTTCTCGGCGTATTGGTTCACCAGTTCTACTGGCGCACGAACATCCTGAAGCGAATGACGAGCGGCGTCAGCTGAGGCGGTTACGAAGACGCCGCTAGGGCTGCATTTACGTCTTAAAGGGTGCGGGGGGCGCCGCTCTCGTCGTTTTACGCCCTGACGGCATGCAGATACGGGGCGGGCGGGTCGGATTCCATCAGCCCGTTCCGGATCAATGCCCCATGTCGTTACGCGAGGAAGCTGTACGTTAGGTTTGCCGCGTAAGCCGGAGATAGAAGCCCGCATCCTCTTCGCCAAGGGTTGATCGGTCGCGCAGCAGCATCACGTTGCGGGGGTGACTTCGAACCCGCGGCTTCGAAGAAGCTCTATGAGACCTTCCTGGCCTGGGAGGTGAAGCGCACCAACAGCGATGAAGGCGCCTCCTTGCTCCAGTATCGGTCCGGCGCGCTCCGCCATTAGGTGGTTGCGCCTGGTGACGACGAGCTTCTCGAATTCGGCGTAACCCGCCTCGTCGGTGCCGTCCGGTGCAACGGCCTTCAGAAGCGGCATGGTCAGTCCTATCTCTCCTGATAGGTAGAGTGCGGTCATGGTTTCGAAGACATCATCCATCCTGTCGCCGAGCCGGATCGTTTCGACAAGCGACTTCATGTGAAAGTCGAGCGGAATGGCAGCCATGGCAGACAGTTGTTCGGCGAGCGTCTCGAGCCCCTTCACTGGCGTGCCTGCGGAGATCGCTTCGCGGGCGATCTGCTTGTCGAGGAAGTCGGGATTTTGTGCCTTCCGAGCCATTTCGCAGGCTGGAAGCGAGACGAATGCCATCAGCATCCATGGCTTCATGCGGGATACCGCCGAAAGCGGTATGCCCCGATCCTTCAACCCGTTCTCAAGCAAAGCGAGGTCTTCCTTGCTCAGTCTTTGCTGGAGCGAACTGCCGTCGGTGAACATTGTCAGTTCCGGCTGGGCCAGAATACCGGCCATCGCCTTCTTCTCGTCGAGCACTTCATCTGATTCGATGACGACGGTCTTCGCTGCGGCCTGGGCCTGTCTTGCAC
>JAEYTV010000463.1 GCA_023433855.1 Pseudomonadota bacterium
GGCGCCCAGCCGCCGCTGCCGGAATGGGGGGCGATGATCGCCTCCGGCCGACGGTTCATCCTCGACCAGTGGTGGGTCGCTGCCATGCCAGGCGGCGCGATCCTGATCGTCAGTCTCGGCTTCAACCTGCTTGGTGACGGGCTGCGCGACGCGCTCGACCCGAAGGAAAGCGGCCAATGAGCCAGCATCTCCTCACAGTCGATGACCTGCGCGTCACCTTCCCCACCCGCACCGGTGAGATCAACGCGGTGCGTGGCGTTTCCTTCACGCTCGGCAGGGAGCGGCTGGGCATCGTCGGTGAATCCGGTTCCGGCAAGTCACAGACCGGCCGTGCAATCATGGGGCTTATGCCACGACATGCGAGGATTAACGCGAAGACGCTCAACTTCGCTGGTCGGGACCTCCTTACGATCTCCGACAGGCAGCGCCGCGAGATCCGGGGGAAGAGGATCGGCATGGTGCTGCAGGATCCGAAATATTCGCTCAACCCGGTCATGACGATCGGCCGGCAGATCATGGAGACGCTGCGAACCCACGAGAGCATGTCGGCTTCCGAGGCGAAAACCAGGACGCTGGACATGCTGAATGCCGTGCAGATCCGCGATCCGGAACGCGTTTTTTCGCTGTATCCGCACGAAGTTTCCGGCGGCATGGGACAGCGCGCGATGATCGCCATGATGCTTATCTGCGGCCCCGAACTGCTGATCGCCGACGAGCCTACCTCCGCGCTCGACGTGACGGTTCAGCTGGAAGTACTGGGCATCCTGGACAAGCTGGTGTCAGAGCGCGGCATGGGTCTGATCTTCATCTCCCACGATCTGCGGCTCGTCTCGTCCTTCTGCGACCGGGTGCTGGTGATGTATGCGGGTCAGGTCTTGGAGGAACTTCCGTCCGCCGACCTCGCCCATGCGCAACATCCCTACACCCGCGGGCTGTTGAATTGCCTTCCGACGATCGGATCCCATCGCCACCCGCTTCCTGTCCTTGAACGTCGGGCGGAGTGGGCGCTTTGACGGCCGTAGTCTCCATCCGAGACATGGTCGTGACCTACGAAGGGTTCATCGCGCTGGACGAGGTAAGTCTCGACGTGGGGCAGGGCGAGTCCTTCGGCATCGTCGGAGAATCCGGTTCGGGCAAATCGACGTTGCTTCGTGCCATTGCCGGTCTCGCCGCGTTCGATCACGGCACGCTGACTGTGAATGGCCGTAGCTATTCCGACCTGCGTCGGGACAAGGATTTCTACCGAACCGTCCAGATGGTGTTCCAGGATCCCTACGGTTCTCTGCATCCCCGCCAGACGGTCGACCGGCTGCTGCTCGAACCGCTGCAGATCCACGGGTTCAGCGACGTGGACACCCGCATCAGCCGGGCGCTGGACGAGGTCGGCCTCGGTTCCGGTTTCCGGTTCCGCTATTCACACCAGCTTTCGGGCGGGCAGCGGCAGCGGATAGCAATCGCGCGTGCCCTGATCCTGGAGCCCCGAATACTCCTGCTCGATGAACCCACCTCGGCTCTCGACGCGTCGATACAGGCCGAGATCCTCAACCTCCTGGAGCAGGCCCGCAAGGCGCGCAACCTCACCTTCATCATGGTGAGCCACGACCTCGGCGTCATCAGTCACATGTGCGAGAGGCTTGTGGTGATGAAGGGTGGAAAAGTGCTGGAAACGCTCCCCTCGCGGGCTCTGGAAAGTCGGGAGTTTTCTTCCGACTATACGCGTCAGCTGCTTGTCGCCAGCGAGGGGTTCCGCCGCGACTGAGGGATGCGGACGCCGTGCAGATTTCCATTGTGCATCTGCGAAATGCCCCTAAACTGCAGCTCGTTCGAGCGACTTAACGAAAGGGGACGTTAGGGATGAAGTTTCTGTCGGGTATGGGATCGACTTTGCGGCGGAGCCTGATGGCCGTCGTATGTACCGCGGGGATCGTCATGGTCGGATCGGCAGCGGATGCTGCTCCGAAGGATACGATCACCATCGGCATGGGGGTCGAACCCACGGGGCTTGATCCAACAATCGCTGCGCCGGTGGCGATCGGCCAAGTGACCTGGCAGAACATCTTCGAAGGGCTCACCACCATCGATCGCGCGGGAAAAGTACAGCCGCAGCTCGCGCAGAGTTGGGAAATTTCACCGGACGGGAAGACCTACACGTTCAAGCTTCGACCGGACGTCAGATTTCACAATGGCGTGGCCTTCGACAGTTCGGTCGCAAAATATTCGATCGAGCGCGCCAGGGGAGCGGACTCGGTCAATCCGCAGAAGCGTTATTTTGCCTCGATCGACACGATCGAGACGCCGGACGCAGCAACGCTGGTGCTCAACCTCAAGCAGCCGGCCGGCAGCCTCCTCTACTGGCTTGCATGGCCCTCGTCCGTCATGGTGGAGCCGACGTCCGCAGCCGACAACAAGACGACGCCGGTGGGCACGGGGCCTTTCAAGTTCGTCGACTGGGCAAAGGGCTCCAAGGTGGATCTCGCCCGCAATCCCGACTACTGGAACAAGCAGGCGGCGCCAAAGCTCGAGAGTGCCACCTTCCGCTTCATCAGCGACCCGCAGGCGCAGGCCGCGGCGCTGCAGGCCGGAGATGTGGATGCCTTTCCGGAGTTCGGCGCACCCGAGCTCGTGAAATCGTTCGAAGGCAATCCGAAGCTTGCAACGGTGATCGGCAATACGGAGCTCAAAGTCGTTGCCGGCATGAACAACGGGCGCAAGCCCTTCGACGACAAGCGCGTGCGGCAGGCATTGATGATGGCGATCGACCGGGCAACGGTGGTCGAGGGCGCCTGGTCCGGCTTCGGTACGCCGATCGGCAGCCACTACACGCCGAACGATCGCGGTTACAAGGATCTGACGGGCGTCCATCCCTACGATCCGGCGAAGGCGAAGGCATTGCTCGCCGAGGCCGGCTATCCAGATGGGTTCACCTTCACCATCAAGGCGCCGCAGATGGCCTATGCGCAGCGGATTTCACAGATCCTGCAGGCGATGTTTGCCGAGATCGGCGTGACCATGGAAATCGAGACGACCGAGTTTCCGGCGAAATGGGTGGCGGATGTCTTCAAGGCAGGCGATTTCGACATGACGATCGTCGCCCATGCGGAACCGATGGACATCGACATCTATGCTCGCGATCCCTATTACTTCCAGTACAGGAACCCCACCTTCGACGGCATCCTGAACAATGTGGAGGCGACCTCCGACCCAGCGGAGCAGGAGAGGCTTTATGGTGAGGCGCAGACGATCCTCGCGGAGGACGTACCCGCGCTCTACCTCTTCGTCATGCCGAAACTCGGCGTTTGGGACCGGAAGGTAAAGGGGCTATGGGAAAACGAGCCCATTCCATCGAACGTTCTGACCGAGGTCTACTGGGAAGAGTAATGATGTCTCTCCCTTGCGGGGGGAGACGGAAAGCCCGTCGCCCATGATCGCCGTTCTCGTCCGTCGGGTCGTCAGTCTCCTCCTCACGCTGTTCGTGGTGTCGTTGCTTATCTTCACGGTCATGGATCTATTGCCAGGGGATCCAGCCGCGATCATGCTGGGAACGTCGGCAAGCCCCGAGACATTGGCCGCACTCCAGAAGCAGCTCGGCCTCGACCGCCCCCTCGCACTGCGGTACGCGGCATGGCTTCTCGGCGTCTTTCAAGGCGACCTCGGCCAATCCTACACCTATGGCGTGCCGGTGGCAGGTCTTATCGTTGAGAGACTGCAGGTCACCCTGCCGCTCGCGCTGATGGCTATCCTTCTCTCCGTGCTGATCGCGCTGCCGCTCGGGGTACAAGCAGCCCGCCACCACAACGGTGTCTTCGATATTGCTGCGAGCCTGTTTTCCTATGTCGGAATAGCCGTACCAGCCTTCTGGGTCGGATTGCTGTTGATCATCCTCTTCTCCACAACGCTCGGATGGATGCCAGCGGGCGGATTTCCTGGCTGGAACGCTGGCGTCCTCCCGTCCGTGCAGGCGCTTCTCATGCCGGCGGTGGCACTTGCTCTACCCCAGGCGGGCGTGCTGACCCGTGTGACCCGTTCGGCCGTACTCGAGGTGATGAGCGAAGATTTCGTCCGAACGGCGCGCGCCAAGGGGTTGGGGGACAGTGTCGCCATATGGCGCCATGCGGTACCCAATGCCCTGATTCCGGTTGTCACGATGGTCGGGCTGCAGTTCACTTTTCTGGTCGCCGGCGCCGTCCTGGTTGAAAATGTCTTCAACCTGCCCGGGCTTGGACGCCTCGCCTTGCAGGCGCTGTCGCAGCGGGACATCATCGTCATGCAGGATGTCGTGCTGGTGTTCGCGGCGCTGGTGATCGTCATGAACTTCCTGGTGGATCTCGCCTACCTGGCGATCGATCCGCGTCTGAGGGCTGGCGTGCAATGACCTTCATGCTCCGCCGTCCCGTCCTGCTTACGGGGTCCGTCATTACGTTGGTGCTCCTTGCGGTGGCGCTCCTGTCGCTTGTCTGGACCCCCATGCCGCCGGCCCGGATGCAGATCGTCCAGCGGCTCAAGGCGCCGCTCGAATTCGGTTTCCTCGGCACCGACCAATTTGGCCGGGACGTAGCCTCGATGCTGATGGTGGGCGCCTGGAACTCCCTTTCGACCTCCGCCCTGGCCGTGGCGCTCGGGGCATCGTCAGGAACGGCGTTGGGCCTGATCGCAGCCATGCGTCGCGGCTGGATCCAGGTGCTGGTGATGCGCGGCTGTGATATCATCTTTGCCGTGCCACCGATCCTCTCGGCCATGCTGCTTGGTGCGTTTATCGGCTCTGGACGGTTCACGGCCGTCATTGCGATCGGTACTTTCATGGTGCCGGTCTTCGCGCGACTGACGGCGGGTGCGGCCCTGCAGATCTGGACACGCGACTATGTGCTGGCAGCCATCGGCATGGGCCGCTCGAAGGCCAGGATCACGTTGGCGCATGTGTTGCCCAACATTTCCAACCAGATCATCGTCCAGGTGGCAATCCAGCTGGGACTGGCGATCCTTACCGAAGCAGGCCTTTCCTTCCTGGGGCTTGGCATGCCCGCTCCGGCTCCGACCTGGGGACGGATGCTTGCCGAGAGCCAAACATTCTTTGCGCAGGCACCCTGGCTTGCGATCTTGCCCGGTCTTGCGATCGCGCTCGCAGTCCTTGGGCTCAACATGCTGGGGGACGGGCTTCGCGACTACCTCGATCCGCGCGATACTCCATGAAGTTGTCAACCGAGTTGCTGCGATGAACGAACTCCTGAGGCTGCCAATCCGTCAAATCCTCGCCCTCTACAAGGCACGAAAGCTGTCGCCCTCCGAGTACTGGGCTGTCGTTGAAGAGCGCATTTCGACTTTCGAGCCATATGTTCAGGCGCTTTACCTCTATGATCCCGAGAGTGCCCGCGTTCAGGCAGCGGACTCGACAGAGCGCTGGATGAAGGACGGGACGCTTGGCGTGCTGGACGGTATTCCGGTGACGCTCAAGGAACTGATCGCAACAAAAGGGGATCCGGTACCCCTCGGTACCGCAGCAGTGAAACTGGTGCCCGCCGAAGACGACGCGCCGATCGCCGCGCGGTTGAAGGAGGATGGCGCTGTCATTTTCGCCAAGACCACATGTCCCGACTATGGCATGCTTTCCTCGGGACTTTCCAGTTTCCATCAACTGAGCCGCAACCCGTGGGATCTGGCGCTGAACCCAGGCGGGTCGAGCGCTGGTGCCGCTGCCGCCGCTGCAGCTGGTTTCGGCCCCCTGCATGTCGGCACGGACATCGGCGGCTCGGTAAGGCTGCCGGCCGGTTGGACGGGCCTGTTTGGCTTCAAGCCCAGCCATGGCCGGATTCCGGTCGACCCTTTCTACGTCGGGCGCTGTGCAGGACCGATGACACGGTGGGTCGAGGATGCGGCGATTGCCATGCCGACGCTCTCGCGCCCGGACTGGAGGGACGGCACGAGCCTGCCGCCCAACAGCATCGACTGGCTTGATCTTGAAATCGACGTTCGTGGAATGCGGATAGGATTGATGCTGGATGCGGGTACGGGCCTGCCCGTCGATAGCGAGGTCGGGGCCGCAATCAACGCTGCGGCGGAACGGTTCCGGGACGCAGGCGCCGAAATCGTTCCCGTCGGACCGGTGTTGACCCGTGAGATGCTCGACGGTCTGGATCAGTTCTGGCGGGCTCGTTGCTGGGGCGACATCGAGAAGATGCCCGAAATGCGACGCGAACGCATCCTTCCCTATATCCATCAGTGGGCCAAGGGCGGCGCGACGGTCTCGGGGACTGAGGCAGTGCGAGGATTCAGCCAGACGATCGAGATCCGGAAGGCCTGCGGCAAGCTCTTCTCCCAGGTGGACGCGGTCATTTCGCCGACGAACCCGGTCGTCTGTTACCCTGCGGAGTGGGCGTCGCCGACCAATGATCCTGCCCGACCCTTCGAGCACATCGCATTTACCGTACCCTGGAACATGTCGGAGCAGCCTGCCTCGTCCATCAATTGCGGCTTTTCGACCAACGGCATGCCGATCGGGATGCAGATCGTCGGACCCCGGTTCGGTGACCTCTTCGTCCTCAAGCTATCGCACTTCTTCGAACGTCTCACAGGCGGCATCTCGTCCTGGCCCGAGCCGCCACGTGAGGGATGTGCGCCGGCTTGACCAAATTTCGGGGAAGCGGGCCCGTCAGCTTGGAACAATCACGGTTTCGCCGCGTTTACCGCCCGCATCGAGGTGACGAGAGCCCGCGCGAGCAAAGCGTGCGCTAAGTGGAGGTTTGGGGATGAAGGGCATTTTACTCTGGCTTGTCGGGATCCCGATCCCGGTTATCATTCTCCTATACCTCTTGAACTTCCTTTGATCTTTCGCAAGGCGGTCCTTCAGCCAGCCTGCTTCAATAAAGTGTATGGATAACCGAGGAGATTGACATGCCAGCCAATCCGACCAACGACCTTTCCCGCGCCGGCGCGGGCCCAAATGCAGCGTCCTCCAAGGACATCGACGCGCAGCTCCAGCAGTTACGCGAGGATATCGCTTCGCTTGCCCGCAGCGTCGCGGCAGTTGGCAGCGGCAAGGCGAACGAGGTTCGGGGAAAGGCGCGACGGGCCGCGTCCGACGCCGCCGACGCGTCCCTGCAGATGGTCGAATCCGCTCGCGAACAGGCGCTGACCTGGGAGCGTGATCTCGAACGTCAGATCCGCACGAAACCCATCCAGGCGGTAGCCATCGCTGCCGGTGTTGGTTTCCTGTTCGCGCTGATGACACGGCGCTGATGATGACGGGGCTTGGTCCTCTCCTGGCGTCGCTCGTCGCGGTCGATATCGCGGCGTTGATGCGTCGGCTCAAGAAGAATGCGATCCTCTATGGCTTTGCGCTGCTCTTTCTGCTCACTGCCTATGTGCTGGCGATTGCGGCACTTGCTGTTCATCTTGGGCAAAGCTGGGGATTGCCGCTAGCGCTGCTGGTCGCCGCCGGCGGTGCACTTGTGCTGGCGCTCGTCATGTTGTTCTGGATCATGGCACAGAACCAGGCGGAAGCCCGCCGCCGACGAGAGGCGGCCGCTGTCAACAGCAACAAGGCGTTGATGGTCACGGCCGCGGTATCGGCCTTGCCGCTTGTTTTGAAATCGAAGCCGGTGCTGCTCGCGTCCATTGCCGCCGGTCTCGGGTTTGCCGCGACAAGAGCCATGGGCGGGCGCCGCGATCACCTCCAGGATCCGCCGCAATAGTCAGATGAACGGCCGCGGTGTCTCTTCGGCGGGCGGCCGCCATTCTGCAGCGTTATAGAGCCTTTCCGGGTCCAGCACCTCGCATCCGCGATCGAGCCAGCGAACCAGACCTTGCTCTGCGAGCTTTCGCAGGGTCTTGTTCGTATGAACGAGCGACAACCCAAGCGTGTCGGCCACGTGCTGCTGTGTGAGCGGCAGAGTAATCGCCTTGCCAGGTGCCGCATCGCTCACGGCCATGATGCGGGCATTCAAAAACGCCAGCAAGTATGCGGCCCGTTCCTTTGCACTGCGACGGCCGATGCTGAGGAGATGCTCATCAAGCATCGACTCCTCGCGTGCGGCTAGCCAGGTCACATCATAGGCCAGCGAAGGATGGTTGCTAAAAAGCGTTGAAAGCTTTTCGCGTTCGAACGTGCAGAGCGTCATCCGCGTCAGAGCTTCTACCGAATGCTGCATTTCCCGCATCAGGTTACCCTGCAGCCCAACAAGGTCCCCCGGCAGAACATAGTTCAAAATCTGCCGGCGGCCGTCCTGCAGTATCTTGTACCGGAAACCCCATCCCGACAGGACTGTATAGAGCTGCGGATGGCGCTGCCCTTCGACAATAACAGACATTCCCGGATCGGCCGGCATCTCGCCGATCTTGAAGGACTGAACAAACGCAAGTTCTTCCGGTGAAAAGTCGCGGAAACTCCTGCGCCGGCGCAGAGGACATTGTTCGCATGGGATGCGTTGTGGAGTGACCAGCCTGTTGTGTGCCATGGGGACTCGATGAAGACGGAACGCGCCACTTATAGCCAGCTATTTTCAAGCCTGCTGTGTCTTTTTTAAATGACCAGCTTCTTTGTCAATGTTCTAGCCGGGTTCCAATAGGAACGATGGGCACAATCCTTGCGAATCCTGATAATCGATCTGGAATATCTCGTGGCCATGGAAGTCGAGCGAATTCTCGCGAGTGCATTTGAATGCGACATCCAGATCGCCATGCCGCGGGAGTATGATGCGATCGCGGATCTTCACCGGTTCGATGTGGTGGTCATAGACGCGAGTCTCGTAAAGAGGCCGGAGGCTGCGGAGAGGATGAAGGCGGCAGGCGTGGCGATCGTATTCCTCACCCTGATCGATGAGCATCTGCCGTCCGTACCGGGCTGGCCCGACGTCCCAGTGGTGGGAAAACCATTCGACGACAAGCAACTCATCGATGCGATACGGAAGGCGGTCGGGTCCCGACAGCCTTCCGTCCCGGGGCACTAGCTGCCGAAGGCGCGAGCGGTAATGGCTGCGTCGCCGGGATCCGGCCCGTAGTCGCTTTCGCCCACGACACCCAGCAATTCCTGAAGGCGGCTTCGGGCCCGGCTGACGCGGCTCTTGATAGTGCCGACGGCGCAGCCGCATATGGTCGCGGCCTCCTCGTAGGCGAACCCCGCTGCGCCCACCAGGATGATCGCCTCGCGTTGATCGTCGGGAAGGCGATCCAGAGCCTTGCGAAAGTCCTGCAGGTCGAGGCGTCCATACTGTTCCGGATGGACGGAAAACCTCTCGCTGAAGAGGCCGTCGCTATCCTGCACTTCCCGCCCGCGCTTGCGCATCTGGCTGTAGAATTCGTTGCGCAGAATGGTGAACAGCCATGCACGCATATTGGTGCCCGCCGTAAAACTCGACTGGTTAGCCCAGGCTTTCATGATCGTGTCCTGGACCAGGTCATCCGCTTTGTCGTGCCGGCCGGTCAGCGAGACGGCAAATGCACGCAGGTTAGGGAGCGAGGACAGGAGGTCACGCTTGAAACCGCGATCGTCGATCTCGTCCTGGCTGCTCATTTCGCACTCACCGACTTGGCGTTCTTTTCTGCCTGGTCGAGGCGTTCAAGCAACTCCAGAAAACGATCCGGGATGCCTTCCTCCTGAACCGCGTCATAGAACTCGCGCAGCTTCCGAGAAATGGATGCGTTAGGCGGCATCGCTCCCGGTTTGACCTCGTGAGGTTGGATTGTGGTCATCTTGCCTTTTTTTCTGTCGTCGTCGTCACTCATCACGCAGGGAGCCCGTTCCGCTATCATCTGGTCAGTAATTCCCGCGGGCGAAAAAAGTTCCATCCTTGCGGAACTATTTTTGCGCACCCACGTTCTTCCTCAGTCAATTACCCCGCCCGGGGTGTCGAGGGAGATTATTTATGTCACTCACCACACGCGTTGCGTCTCACCTTCCGTATCTGCGTCGATATGCGCGCGCCGTCACCGGATCTCAGACTTCGGGAGACGCCTACGTTGCGGCGGTCCTGGAAGCGCTGATCGCTGACGTTTCAATTTTTCCGGAAACGTCCAAGGACCGTGTTTCGCTTTATAAACTCTTTGTCGCGATTTTTGGTTCCACCAACATAGAAATCCGGCCGATCGATTCTCCCTTTGCCTGGGAGCAGCGCGCAGCCGCCAATCTCTCGGCGCTCCCTTCGCAGGCACGCCACGCTTTCCTGCTGATCTCGGTAGAGGGCTTCACGATCGAGGAGGCTGCCGAGGTTCTGGATATCAGTATCCCGGAAGTAAATCGCCTTCTTGAAGAGGCGACGCGCGAGATTTCGCGGCAGGTCGCAACAGAAATCATGATCATCGAAGACGAGCCGCTGATCGCGCTTGATATCGAACAAATGGTCCAGGATCTCGGACATCGTGTGGTCGGCATTGCGCGTACCCACAAGGAGGCGGTTACGCTGTTCCAGTCCTCGCAGCCCAAGATGGTGCTTGCCGATATCCAGCTTGCTGATGGTAGTTCGGGCATCGATGCGGTCAACGAGATTCTCAAGACCTCGAGCGTGCCCGTCATCTTCATCACAGCATTCCCGGAGCGGCTGCTGACCGGCGAGCGGCCCGAGCCTGCCTTCCTTGTCACCAAGCCATTCAACCCCGACATGGTGAAGGCGTTGATCAGCCAGGCGCTGTTCTTCAATGAGGCAGTCAAGGCGGCCGCCTGACGAGTTCCATTCACACCAGCGCGAAGCGGGAACAAACGCATGAAGGTCGCGTTCTGAGCACGTCCAGCGCAAACCCGGACAAGTATGTCGCTTCGGCACTGTCGCCCATGGCTTTTGCTCAGGCGTGATGCTACGGCTTGGAGACGGCTTTGTGTGGTGTCTGCCTGTGTGGCGGCCAATCCGGTGACTCGGGCTGGTCGGCACGCAAGCGCCGACAGATTTGCATATGCGCGTCGGAGTTTGGCAATCTCCGCGGCGCCGCGCCTAACCTGCGGACGGAGTGAAGAAATTGTCGCATTCCCTGACATGGCAGGACGCTGGTCAGAGTGATGACAAGTTGCGAGAGTTTTTCATGCCGGCGCTGGTCGACCTGGGCGCGAGCATCACCATACAGGATGCGCAGAGGAACTACCTGTTTGTCACCAATCTGCCGGATCTTTGGGCGGTGGAGCAGGTGAACACCCCGAGCGACCTCAGCCTGTTCGGCGAGGAGGTCGCGAGCAAGCTTGCGACCTTGAAGGAGGGCATCAAGGGCGCCGGGTGCAAGGGCCATGTCGAGATCACGGTGGGAACCGAGCAGGTTTATGAATTTCGCGTCCAGGGCGTCGAATTTGCAAGCGGTGGTGTCCATCTCGTCACGACCATCATCGACCGTTCGGAGGAACGGCACCGGGAAAGGCTGCTGCGCGCCCTTCTGCGGGAGGTGAGCCACCGCTCCAAGAACCTTCTGGCGATAATCCAAAGCATTGCGCTGCAGACCGCGCGCTATTCAGGTTCCCTCGAAATGTTCCTGCACAAGTTTCGCGGCAGGCTCTATTCTCTCTCGCAGTCGCAAGACCTGATCACGGATTCGAGCTGGCGCGGCGCGTATTTCTTCGAACTTGTCCAGCATCAGACGGAAAAGTATCTTCCGGAAAACAGGCATCTCGTCCGGGTGAGGGGCGACTATGTGTTGCTGACGCCGTATGCCTCTCTTCATCTTGGGCTTGCTCTTCACGAACTGATCGTCAATGCAATAAGTCATGGTTTCCTGCTGCGGAGCGGCCGGGTCGTCAATGTCAGTGCTCATCGCGCACTGCAGGCGGGCCACGATGCTCTCGAGGTTGTGTGGGACGAGGCCCTGGATCCCCTGCAGAAACCGGAACAGGACGAGGAAATCCTCAAAGGGCATTTTGGGAGTACGGTTCTGGAACGCGTCGTCCCAGCCTCGGTCAACGGAACGGCAGAATACGAAATCAGCAGGGATCGCATTCGCTACAGGCTGATATTCCCGCTGGAAACCGGCGGTGACTAGGAGCTTCCAAGGTGTGAAGCCTGCTGCCGGAATTGGTGCCGTTTGGCGCGCCCAAAACTGAACTGACTCGGCTCCAGTTACGGAGCCGAGCCAGTTAGTCTCTTCGAGGGGGATTGAAGAGGCTGTCCGAAGGCTTTTGTAG
>JAEYTV010000497.1 GCA_023433855.1 Pseudomonadota bacterium
GTGCGTGATCAGGATGCCCTTCTGGGTCTTCAGCTTTTCTACGAGGCCGTTGACGTCCTTCTCCGGGGCCACCTTGTCCGAGTCCCCGTTGATGATGAGGCCGGAGGACGGGCAGGGGGCGAGGAACGAGAAGTCGTAGATGTTCGGCTGCGGCGCGATCGACATGAAGCCTTCGATCTCCGGCCGGCGCATCAGAAGCTGCATGCCGATCCAGGCGCCGAAGGAATAGCCGGCAACCCAGCAGCTCTTCGAATCCGGATGCAGGCTCTGCACCCAGTCGAGTGCCGAGGCGGCATCCGATAGCTCGCCCGCACCGTGGTCGAACTCCCCCTGGCTGCGACCGATGCCCCGGAAGTTGAAACGCAGGGTGGTGAAGCCGCGTTTCTGGAACATATAGAAGAGCTGGTAGACGATTTGGTTGTTCATCGTCCCGCCGAACTGCGGATGCGGGTGCAGGATGATGGCGATCGGTGCGCTCTTCTCTTTGGAGGGCTGGTAACGCCCCTCCAGGCGGCCGGCGGGCCCGTTGAAAATGACTTCTGGCATTGCTACTCCGGTCAACGTGTTCGGGTTCCAAATCGGTTTCATCAAGCTGACTTGACGAACCGGCTCATGTTTTCTAGAACTCTTTAGAACCGTTCGAAACTTTGGCGCGCTTTGGTTTGGCGCCGATGTGCTGTCTCTTACGGCAATGCTAAAGGAAATTTCAAGGAAAATGCGGGCTTCGCCTGCTGGATGAACCTCGATAGAGGCCTGCAAACGGAAACCTCGACGGCAATGGCTTTGACGCGAACATATCTGGACTGGAACGCCACGGCGCCGCTGAGCCAAGCCGCACGGGTCGCCATGCTGGACGTCCTGGACCTGCCCGGCAACGCGTCCTCCGTGCACGGTGAGGGGAGGGCGGCCCGCGCCGCGATCGACAAGGCCCGCCGGCAGGTGGCCGAGCTGGTAGCCGCAGACCCGACGCACGTCACCTTCGTCAGCGGCGCGACCGAGGCGGCCAACCACGTCCTGACGCCGGTTTTCCGTATGGGACGTGCACCCCTGGAGTTCAGCCGCCTCTATGTCTCGGCTATCGAGCATCCGGCGATCCGGGAAGGCGGCCGGTTCAATCCGGCAGATGTGGTGGAGATCCCCGTGACCTCCGATGGTATCGTTGACCTGTCGGCCCTGGAACGCCTGGTCGGCGCGCATGATCAAAATGCCGGGTCGCTGATGGTCGCCCTCATGCTCGTCAACAACGAGACGGGCGCTATCCAGCCTGTGGCGGAGGCCGCCGCGATCGTGCATGCCCGTGGCGGGCTGATGGTGGTGGATGCGGTTCAGGCCGTTGGGCGGATCCCGGTGGAAATCGGCGCCCTCGGCGCGGATTTCCTTATTCTGTCCTCCCATAAAATTGGGGGACCCAAAGGTGTGGGTGCAATCGTCTCACGCGGCGAAGTTCTGATGCCGAAGCCGCTCATCCGCGGAGGAGGGCAGGAAAAGGGGCACAGGTCCGGCACCGAAAATTTCCATGGCATCGTTGGCTTTGGCGCGGCTGCCGAGGCGGTTCGCAACAATCTGGGCGATTACGGCGCGACGATGGGGAAGCTGCGAGACCTTTTGGAAGCGGGGATGCGCGACGCTGCCCCGGATGTGCTGATCCATTGCTGGATGGTGCCGCGCGTTGCGAATACCTGCTTCTTTACATTGCCGGAGTTGAAGTCGGAGACGGGGCAGATCGCTTTCGACCTTGAAGGGATCGCGCTGTCGGCCGGTTCTGCCTGCTCGTCAGGCAAGGTCGGCGAGAGTCATGTCCTGACAGCCATGGGTCACGACCCGAAGCTTGGGGCGCTTCGCATCTCGCTTGGCCTCGACACGACCGAAGAGGATATCCGCAGGGCGATCACCGCCTTCTCGAAGATCGCTGCCCGACGCAAGAGGGCGGGCAAAGCGGCTTGAACGCCGCAGAACTGCGTAAACGCAATTTCCGCTTGCCAAGAGGTATGAAAACATCCTTTTGGCACCTACATAGGGGTGGCTATTGTCCCCCATACCAAATGACAGAATTGCCGGAAATTGAACCGGCAAGATTTGGAGAATGACATGCCTGCCGTACAGGAAACCATCGAACAGGTCCGCGGGATCGACATCGATCAGTACAAATACGGGTTCGAAACGGTCATCGAAGTGGACAAGGCTCCCAAGGGGCTGTCCGAGGACATCATCCGTTTTATTTCGGCCAAGAAGCAGGAGCCGGAATGGATGCTGGAATGGCGTCTTGACGCATATCGGCGGTGGCTCACCATGGAGGAGCCGTCCTGGGCGCGCGTCGATTATCCGAAGATCGATTTCAACGACCTCTACTACTACGCGGCGCCGAAGAATATTACCGGTCCTACGTCGCTTGACGAAGTTGACCCGGAACTGCTGAAAACCTATGAAAAACTGGGTATCCCGCTGAGAGAGCAGGAGATCCTCGCCGGCGTTCAGTCGTCGAAGGTGGCGGTCGATGCCGTGTTCGATTCGGTCTCCGTCGTCACAACCTTCAAGAAGGAACTGCAGAAGGCCGGCGTGATCTTCATGTCGATCTCTGAGGCCATCCGCGAACATCCCGACCTCATCAAGAAGTACCTCGGATCGGTTGTTCCTGCGACCGACAACTTCTATGCGACGCTGAATTCGGCCGTCTTCACCGATGGTTCCTTCGTCTTTGTTCCGAAGGGCGTGCGTTGCCCCATGGAACTCTCCACCTATTTCCGCATCAACGAAAAGAACACCGGGCAGTTCGAGCGGACCCTGATCATCGCCGAGGAAGGCGCATATGTGTCCTACCTCGAGGGCTGCACGGCACCTCAGCGCGATGAAAACCAGCTTCACGCTGCTGTCGTGGAACTCGTCGCGCTCGACGACGCCGAAATCAAGTATTCAACCGTGCAGAACTGGTTCCCGGGTGACGCCCAGGGCAAGGGTGGCATCTACAATTTCGTCACGAAGCGCGGCGATTGCCGCGGAGCCCGCTCCAAGATTTCGTGGACCCAGGTCGAAACCGGCTCGGCAATTACCTGGAAATATCCGAGCTGCATCCTGCGCGGCGATGAAAGCCGCGGCGAGTTCTACTCGATTGCCGTTTCCAACGGCCACCAGCAGATCGACAGCGGCACCAAGATGATCCATCTCGGCAAGAACACGTCGAGCCGCATCATCTCCAAGGGTATCTCGGCGGGCAAGTCGAACAACACCTATCGCGGACAGGTGTCCATACATCGCCGCGCGGAGAATGCGCGCAACTTCACCAACTGCGATTCTCTCCTGATCGGCGACAAGTGCGGTGCCCACACCGTCCCCTACATCGATGTTAAAAATGCATCGGCGCAGGTGGAGCACGAAGCGACGACCTCGAAGATTTCGGACGATCAGAAATTCTACGTCATGCAGCGCGGCATTCCGGAAGAGGAAGCGATCGCGCTCATCGTCAATGGCTTTGTCAAGGATGTCATCCAGGAACTGCCGATGGAGTTCGCCGTCGAGGCCCAGAAGCTGATCGGCATCTCGCTGGAAGGCAGTGTCGGCTAAAAACCTCCGTCAGGATGACGGGTTACAAAACGACCGTTCTCCGGACCGGTCAAAAGGCGGCCCTTGAAACCGCTGTATGAACAGGAAAACGAAATGCTAGAGATCAAGAACCTGCACGCACGCATCGCCGAAGACGGCACCGA
>JAEYTV010000526.1 GCA_023433855.1 Pseudomonadota bacterium
GGTGCCCAGAAGAGGACTCGAACCTCCACACCCTTGCGAGTACCAGCACCTGAAGCTGGCGCGTCTACCAATTCCGCCATCTGGGCGACGGAGAGCGATGTACGGGCGCCGCCCTGTCCTGTCAACCGGCTTTCTTGCAGTTTCCTCGCAGCCGCACAAAAAAAATCATGCGAATCGGCGTGGTGCTTCAGATGTCACCGATTCCCATGGTCTCGCGGTCGAGATGACCCAGGTCGCGATCAGGCTCGATAACGTCACGCAAGCGCTGCTTGAGCTCCTTCGGACCGGGGAAGCCGCCGTCCCGCTTGCGCTCCCAGATCAGCGTTCCATCCACCCTGATTTCGAAAGTGCCGCCCGTGCCCGGAACGAGAGCCACTTCGCCGAGCGAATCGGAAAAGGTCTGTAGAAGCTCCTGGGCCATCCAGCCAGCCCGCAGGAGCCAGTTGCATTGCGTGCAGTAGAGAATCGACACGCGTGGTTTCTCAACCCTCATTGGCTCAACCAATTCAGCTCTCCCTCACGAGAATATCAACAGGGTACGGCATCATTTGAACCGCGGTCCGCACCGGCGCGGCGTATACGGCGAGCCTTCACTACCCCTTCCAACGCTTGTCTTTCGAGAGGCTCAATCATGGCTTACACTTCGCCCAACCGCTCCCGGCTGATCATCCCGGCACTGGCGCCAGTCTATACATCCGCACATGAAATCGTCGAGACCATCCTGCGTATTGTCGCGGGTGCGCTGCTTGTCACGCACGGTGCGAGCAAAATCATCAATCCGTTCGGCGCGGCCGGCATGGTGGAGAGCCTGGGTTTCTATCCGGGAGTATTCTGGTCGCCCCTTCTTGCCGCCACAGAATTTTTCGGCGGCATCCTCATCACTGTCGGTCTCTTCACCCGACCGGCTTCTTTCGCGGCGATGATCGTGCTGCTTGTCACAGTCTACTTCCACGGCATAGTGCGTGCCGAAGGACTGGCGGGCGCCGAGAAGTCGATCCTGTGGGCGGCCATCTTCCTCTTCTTCGCCGTGCGGGGCGGCAACAGCCATTCGATCGATGCGCGCTTGGGCCGGACCTTCTAGGTCTCGCCGCCGGAGGCCGGCCAGTCGCCGGCCTTCAGCGCCAGCCTTACAACAGTTGCAAGATCCGATTCCGCAAAGCCCCGTTCTGCCGCCACCTGGAAGCTTGCTCTGGCCGCGTCGATCACCGGCGTACCGACGCCGAGCTCCCTGGCCAGCCGCAGGACGACAGCCATGTCCTTCAGCACACCGGAAACCGGAAATCCAACTGCGTCCGTTTCCCCTCGGATTGCCGGAAGGCGCGACTTCATCGCTGGGCTGGCAGCAGGACTGGCGGAAAGCACGTCGATGATCGTGCCGGCCGAGAGCCCGGCGCTGCGGCCAAGCGTGATGGCTTCCTTCATCGTTTCCCACAGCCCCATCAGCATCATGTTGTTCATGAGTTTTGCCGCTGCGCCCTGCCCCAAGGGACCGACATGCAGGATGCGGCCAGCCAACCCCTCCGCTACCGCAACGAAGCGGCGCGCGTCGGCATCTCCGCCGCCAAGATAGAAGCCGGCAGTTCCTGCGATCAGCATCTCCGGCCCTCCGGAGATCGGTGCATCCACGAGCGCAGCGCCCATCCGTCGGATGGCCGGTTCATGTCGACGCAGGGTGTCGGGTGCCACTGTGCTGGTATCAACAATCAGCTTACCCGTCAGCTGCGTATCCATCAGACCTCCCAGGACTGCATCGACAGCCACCTGATCGAGAAGTGTGAGGATGATGATATCGCTCGCCTCTGACAGGGATTTCAGCTCAGGCGCCGCCGGATCCCGAGTTCCGCCGCCTGCACCGGCGACACCCCGCCACGGCGCCAGCCAGTCACGGAATACCCTTGGGTTGAGAGCCGCCTCGCCATCGCGCTTCCCATGCGACCAAGTCCAGCAATGCCGATCCGCTCTTTCATCGCCCGCCCTCACCTACTCTATTCGGTGTTGTAACGGA
This sequence comes from Pseudomonadota bacterium, assembly GCA_023433855.1. Taxonomy (GTDB): domain Bacteria; phylum Pseudomonadota; class Alphaproteobacteria; order Rhizobiales; family Rhizobiaceae; genus Neorhizobium. The sequence goes on from JAEYTV010000526.1 coordinate 2,006, forward strand.
GCAGGCTACCTGCGTCTGCAACAAAGAAGAGATCCCAGAAAAATACGGCACGGGTGTCGCACCGCGTCTGGCGCCAACGTCATCCTCCCGATGCCCGGAGCCACATTGGAGGTGATAACTAAACCCCGGAAGTTGTGGGCAACTTCCGGGGTTTTCCGCATAGGGGGGCTGGCAGGGTTGACTGTTCTAGTAGGCGCCGTTGGGGGGCGTGCGTTCGTTATTGCTGCGCTGGTACTGCTTTGCCTCTTCAGTGAGACGCTGCTTTGCTACGTCGTGCACCTCAGACGCAACAGACTGTGCCTTCTCGTAGACCTCTGACGCCACCTGCTCGGCCTTTGCACGTGTCTCGACCGCCTTGGTCGAAATCTGGTCACGAACCCCTTCCGCCATGTCACCCATCAGTTCGTCCTCGCGACGGGTGTTTGGCAAGGCTGCTCCGATAGCCGCACCCAAAGCAAAGGCGAGTGCACCTCCGATCAGCGGCTGGTCTCGGAAGTGACGCATCATGCTGTGGTTGAGATCAAGGGCCTGATCGACGAGCGCATTTCCAGCAGCCATCGTGCTGTGACCGCCTGACCGAGCGCCATGCATCATCGCTCCGGTTGCGTTCGAAGCCGCCTGTCCGAGTCGCCGCCAGGTTCCAGACAGCCACCCCGTCGCCTCATCAAAGAGCTTTCCAGTTTCGTCGCGGATGTCACGAACCTGTTTGCCTGTGGCGTCGGCGAAGCCGCGATAGCTGCGTCCGGCCTGGTCCATGAAGTGGCCGGCGCGGTGACCACTTTCGTCGGTCAACGCTTTGAACCGATTTCCCGCTTCGTCCGCGAAGTGGCTGTAGCGGCTAGGACCATCGGCCTGCACGGGGCCTATCCTGCGCACCGTGCTACCGTGCACAGGTGCCAAGGGATATTCGGTCTCTTCGGCAATCTCGGAGGCTGCGGTCGAGCGACGCCCCGGGTTCGCCATCAACCACGCCATGCCGATACCCATCAGTGCAACCGGGATAGGGTTTGTCTTCATGGCCGAGCCGAGGTTGGAAGCGTACTCGGTCGCCCCATTCGATTTCGCCCAGCTCAGCGCTTCGTCCACCAGCTGCCCCGGGGACATCTTCGCCTGGATCGCACCGATTTTCTCCTCGATACGACGACGATCCTGTTCGATCTCGCGCTCAAGCGCTTCAGCGCGCATAACTTCATCCGAGTGGGCCATTATACGTGCTCCTTGATCATCCGCGCATCTTGCTTAAGCGCCGAGGATGTGCGTTCAAACTTGAGGTTCTCCCCTCGCAAGGCCGAAAGGCCCTTGGAGATCATGAACCAAGCGATAAGGGCTACGACGACACCCACGATCACCGACGATAATGCATCCGCGTTGTGCTCCGTCATGCCTCGCGCGACAAGAAATGCCGTCAGGCCATTGACGAGAGCCGCAAGGAGCACGCCCACCGCGGCGATGGCAAAAACCAACCCTGCCGCAAACATCTCGACGCCTGTCACGGCACTCGACATCTTGGCCGACGCTTCGGCTTTGGCGAGATTGAGCTCGTTGCGAAAAAGGCTGGTCACATCACTGACAAGATCGCGGAAGAGATCGGTCAGGGGACGATTCTCGGTCTGGTTAGCCATTGTAGTTTCCTCCTGCCGAGTATCCGGTGCGGTAGCCCATCCCCGTAGCGGGTGCGACGGGAGAGCTCGTGTTAGAGGATGCATTCGTTGCCGGAGCACGGGTCTCTTCGGACGAACGGTCCTCGGAGCGCGTTGGGCTGCTACTCGACACGTGCGAAGACGATGCGGTCAGAAAGCGGCTGGCCGCGAACCCCGCGAGCGCGGCCGCGCCCAGAAAGGCAGCGGGATTGCTGCGGCCGAACCTTTCCGCCACCGCAGCGACCTCTCGAAGGTCTTTGCCCTTTATGTCGTCTGCGAACCGCTTCATGCCGCCGCCGATTTGCTTAACGTACCTGCTGACCTCCGGCTGCTCCTGTTCCAGCTCCGCGCCGACTTTCTCGATCGCCGAGGCAAGACCGCTTACGCGCTCCGCAGCAAAGTTCTTCTGGTTCGCCGCGGCTTCCTTCGCTTTTTCCGTGGCATGGCTCAATTCGGTCTTTGCGACGTCCTTCACTTCCTGCCAGTCCTGGCGGGCCGTTTCGGTGATGCCGGCGCCCTGCTGTGGGCGATCGGGCTGAGACGCGAGATCACGAAGGGGACTGCTTCCGTTGGCATAGGCAGAACCGCCTCGAGCGGTCTCTGGCTGATTTGGATCGTGCTCTGGCATTCTATTCTCCCGTGTCTGAAGGATTTTTTTTGCGTACCGGTGCTATCGGAACCCAACCCTCATGAGGCTATAAAGTTCCCAAGCGAGGCACCACGCTGTCGGCGGTCTCGCGGTTGTCCGGCAGGAAATGAAGCTCAGTCGATTGTCACGTCGAATTAAGATTGCATTCAATCTTTGGAGGTAATCTTCCGTTAGCTTTTCGTCTGCAGCGCGCCGGCGAGCCACCTGGTTCTGTATTGCGTTCGGGTTCTTAGATGCGTTCTTCGCTGTTGCTCATTCTTGCCTTGCTTGCCGGCTGTGCATCCGGCTCCGATTCGGAAGGCGTTCCCAGGAGGATCGCGAACGAGACGACCGGGTCCATAGCCACTCCGTCCGCACCGGTTCCCTCGGTCGGCCTTGGCAGCGCTCCGAGAAAGGAAGCACCTGCACCAATGGTTTCGCGGCCGTCCGAAAGCGCCGCCTGGTCCGACAGCACGCCGCAGCCACAGGCCTTTGTCGAGGAAACAACGGTGGGAATGCCGCTTCCGGTAGACCGACCAGTCGCGATGCTCATGCCTCAGGAGCCCGGGCTAGGAACCTCTCCTAGAGGCGCCCACAGCAAAGTCTACAGTCAGCGCTTTAGCGACGCCAAGCCCATAAATTTCGGAAAGATCACGCCGAAGCACTACCCGGTGCATGGCGTCGACGTATCGCGCTGGCAAGGCGAGATCGACTGGCCGAAACTTCGTACACAGGGTGCCAACTTTGCCTATATCAAGGCGACTGACGGCGGCGACCATCTCGATCCGATGTTCAAGACGAACTGGCGGCGGGCCAAGGAAGCGGGCATCAAACGGGGGGCCTATCATTTCTTCTATTGGTGCCGGACAGCAGCCGAGCAGGCCGACTGGTTCATCCGCAATGTTCCACGCGATCCCGAAGCCTTACCTCCGGTAATCGACGTCGAGTGGAATGGCGAGTCCAGATGCAAGCAGAACATTTCGCGCCAGCGTGTCCTCGAAAAGATGCAGGTCTTTATGGACAAAGTCGAGCGCCACTACGGACAGCGGCCGATCATCTACACGGCTCCGG
>JAEYTV010000541.1 GCA_023433855.1 Pseudomonadota bacterium
CCACGGGCGCGACCGGTCCTTCGGGCGCCGCGTCCACCGTACCAGGGCCGACGGGACCGACCGGGGCGACGGGCGTCACCGGCGCGACTGAACCTACAGGCGTCACCGGAGCAACTGGTGCGACGGGACCGACCGGCCCGGGCCGCGAGATTCTATCAGCCAACCGGACTTATTACGTTCGCACCGACGGTAGCGACAGCAACACTGGTCTGGTAGATAGCTCGGGTGGGGCGTTCCTGACGATAACGAAGGCGCTGTCCACAGTCTCGATGATCGACTTCGGTGGGTTCGTCGTTACGATCCAGATCGGCGACGGCACCTACACCGCCCCACTGACGATACCTGTTACGGTCGGTCAGTCTACAGTCGCCGGCCTTCTGATTTTGGGCAACACCAGCAGTCCCGGCAATGTCATCGTGTCAACCACATCGGCCGCTGCGATAACCTTGGAGTCGGGCGCGCGCTGTCACCTGCAGGCGTTCGAAATCAGAACTTCGGCCACGGGGAACGGGGTCACCGTCCCTGCTGGATCAACTTGTCATATCCATACCGATATGCGGTTCGGCGCCATCGCCCAGGCGGCTCTGCAAATCGAGGGCGGCTACGTCCGGGCAACAGGAAACTATTCGGTCGTGGGCAATATGCAGCGACGCGTATACTGCCGCCGCAATGGATCGTACACCGAAGAGTTCCGGACGATCACGTATTCCGGCACGCCGGCGTTCAGTTCGGCAAACGTCGAGTCTTCGCAGGGCGGCTTGGTTACTTCGGCCGCGTCGACGCAGAGCGGCTCGGCCACCGGCAAGCGGTTTACTGTCGGAGACACTGCGAGCCTCATCAGCACAGGCGGCGGTGGTGCGAACTTCTATCCGGGGGATTCTGCGGGATCGGGGACGAACTACTCATGACCTCCTCTTCAGCCAATCCTGGATCTTGGGCGGCGACGATAGTCGCTTCTGGTCGAGCGCCTCACGGGCTGCCTCGGAAGGCGATCTTGATGCAGTTCTGAGGGGCTTTTGGCTTGCTCGGCTCGACAGCGCGCCGGCTGGTGCATAAGAGCGTCGTGCAGGCCCGCCTTATCGACCGCGGCAAGATGGATGCCGCCTATCCCGCGCTGACGAGCAATAGTGCCTATTTTGCTCGCTGGTTCGCGACGGGCCATCCCGCGCTCTATGCGGACGACGCGGACACTCTGCTGCTGCTGTCGGCGATCGGAGCGGACCCGGAAATCATCATGGCACTCGAGTAGTGGGGGCGAGCACTTTCCCACTGCCCCGGAATCCCCGGTTTATCAGCGCGTTGACCGAGGCGACCGCGCGTTTCTCCCAAAGCCACCACCAAAGAAGGCTGGCCAGCACCGATGCCACGATGGCGCTGCCAGCCATCAGATCGGGGTAAGCCTTGGCGGTCTGCCAGTGCCGGCCGAATATCGTCAGGATAGGGATGTGGATGAGGTACAGGGCGTAACTGGCATTCCCGAGTTCGACGATCGCTGGCCCGGCGACGACCTTCCTGCTCTGCTCAAGGGCGACGGCCATATAAACAACAAGCACCGAGAACGGACCGAACGTTAGGACACGGCCGAGAGTATTTTCCTTGCTGTCCACGTAGAGGCCGGCGACGAAGAATGCGACGGCGATGACGCCGAGCGCCACGAGCATTCGCCAATCGGTCCACCGCGGCCTTCCCGTGGCTGCCAACGCCGCGCCAGCCGCGAATTCTGCCACATATGGAGAAAGAAAGGTGCTGCCATCCACTGCGGGGATGAGCGTTAGACCTCCCCAAAGCAGCAAGGCGATCATCGCTTGCCGGCGGGGCAGCAGCATCAGCAGCGCGAACACGGCATAGAAGATCAACTCGTAGGTCAGGGTCCAGCGCACGCCAAGGATGATGGCTCCGTTCGGCACGATGTCCGCTGGCAGGAGCGTGATGGCAGACCAGGAATTGGACAGATCAAACTCGTGCGGCTTGTTCCAATAGAAAACAATCGCAGCGAAGATAAGCGCAGGCCAGTAACTCAGGTATATCCTGGCCAGTCTCCGAAAGATGAAGCGAGGAGCATCAGTCGGGGCGTGATGTTTTACTGTCGAATGCCAGATTACAAAGCCAGAAATGACGAAGAAGACGTCGACGCCGATCTTTCCCCAAGGATCGAAGGCGAACAGAATCGGCTTCAATAACAAAGTTTCATGGGTTCGGTAGTACATCGCGGTGTGAAAAATCACGACTGCCAACGCCGCCCACAATCGTAACGCCTGAATATTCTCAAGCCTACCGCCCATCGCGCTATCCAACGCGACGAGCGGGGCCGTCGAGGCCGCGACGCCTTGTCATTTTCAGCACCCCCGCCAAAGGGAACCCCGGCCTTTAACCGCAGGCCGACCGGATAGATACACGCCGGACGGGGCTGCATCAACGGCTTACCCACTCCCTAAACCACAAGGACACCTGACCATGCCCCAACCAAGGCTTGTTAAGAGCCTGGCGACCCTGCGCGCGCAGGTGAACCAATTTGCCCCGAAGCGCAGCAGGGGTCGGTCGGCTGAATCGGCGACACCACGCACACCGCCCGCAAGTCGTTGCATAACCCGGATCCTGATGGCACAGCCGACGCGGTCGACATCACGCAGGATCCGAATGGCACGGACGCCGTCAGGCTGGCGGCGACAGGAACTTTCGATCGGCGCAGCGGTTGTGCGGTTTGAAGGAGGCTGTCATGCCCGACGAGAAAACACCCAAGATACCGCGAGACGACAAAGGAAATCCTGCGCCGCCGCCACAAGGCCCCAGTGACAAGAACAAGCCCGTCAGAGACACCCGGGAAGCACCAGCGCCAAGACCAGGCGGTTAAATACTTACGCAGACAGGTTGCTCAGTTCGAAGGCTTTTCATTTTCGCTCTCTACCATTTGATATGGCTCAAATCGGCTGACGGTGTATGGTGTTGTTGTCGCCCGCCAACGCACGGCACGGGGGCGCTTGAAAGAGTACACCACGCTTTCGCCTTAACCTGAAGGGAGAAAGCGTCATGCCCCAAGGCATCGCCAGTTCGAATCAACTCGCCATGATGGACAAGGTGCTCGCCGCCTATTGCGAGGCCTACAACGTCACCGACGAGGCTCGCCGAGAGGACGCGGCAACTCTCATCATCCACCTATTCAACAGCGGATTTCGGAACGAGAGAACGCTCTTGGCGGAGTTGAGCGCGCGTCGATCGACTAGCGCTTCTTTACCAGCAGTCGAGCCTCGCGAACAAGGGACGGCCAATCCGCCCCTAGCAGGTTCATAAGCTCGTGGGCCTCCGCTTCGGTGACGCCAGTCTCCTTCACCAAGCGCTGCGCTAGCCACAGACGCTCCATATCGTGCTTCCGATCGTCTGACATCGCGGGAGGCTCTCTTATTACAGAAAGCCCGCTGTGTAGCCTTTGCGCGACCTACGCAGCGGGCTTGCCGCCGGACATGGTTCAAACGGTACGGCGGCAATCAGGAACAAGCCGATCGGCTTTTGGTTCCGGCAATGACGTTGGTGCGCGGCGGCGAGACGATCGTCGCGTACTGCCACACCTATTTGTGCAACCATAAAGGTACGCTGGACCTGCTGACGCTGCGCGATCGGTTCGGGCCGGATCACGGAGCGATGCATGCCGACTTAGTGCCGAAGCTCCGGTGCACGAAGTGCGGTGGTCGAAAGGTCAGAATCGTTTGCACGCCAGGCACCAAGGAATACGGCGGCAGCCCGTATCGGAAGGCGAGGGGCGGTTAGTTGGCCAGTAGGAGGTAGCTCCTAGTATTGCAACCTTAAACGCGCCCCACCGTTCACTGTTCATCGTCGGCCGATCATAAAGGGCGCCGACGGCTGGAAGAGCCGACAGATGCTTTCGCCCCTACGAGGAGGAGAGCGTTATGGCTTTCACCGCTTCCCCAAAACAAATGGAACTTCTCAGGCAGGCTGTTGACGACTACTGCCGCGACCGCGGCATCGTTCACACAGAGGAGCGACTCCACGTCGCCGAACTGGTGAGCACCATGTTCGACCTCGGATTTACTTCGATAGCGGACCTACGGCGCGGCCTGGAACACAGCAACGGTCCGAGCCGCCGAGTCTACCTAAACCAGCCAAATGATCAGGCCGATCACAACAGCGGTTACGACAGCGCCGAATAGGAAACCTCGCTTGCCGTCGTGGTGCGGGTCGGACTTGGGCTCGGTGAACGATGGTGGGTGATTGTCGTTCATCTCGGCTCACAGCCGATGCCGTCGCCGTCTCGGTCCAAACCATGTGGATCGCCGGGAGCTACCCTGACTGGACCGTAGACAAAATTCGGTCCGTTACCACCACCACCAGCGCAGTCGACGTCGCCGCCGAAGCCCGGCAGCCACGAGGAACTAGGTTTATCCTCGGTAAGGCCGTGTCGATGGACTCTTGGCAGATCGCTTGGGATGTCGACATAAGGAACTAGCAAAGCTGCGCCACCGAAGAGGAGAGTGGCCAGCAGGAGTAGCGATTTGACGCTCAGGCTTCTACCGAACCGGCCGCGCCGCAGAATTTCTTTCCTGCTCCGCCAAGGACCGTTGCCCTGGCGCCTCGGCTTGTTCCGGATAAGCTGAAGCATGCCCCCACACCCCGCAGGCGGCTAGGATGCCGAAATTTCGCTATGCTGGCAATCCGCGCGTGCAAGATAGAGCCACGACCTCACCGGGCGAGTTGAGGAATGCCCAGTAGGCTCTAGGTTGCGAGTGGTGTCGGGCACGTAGTCGCCTTTGCTTTGTCTCGGCCACTCAAAAGTTATTGAGGGACCACAATCAGCGGGGCTACTGTCCTCCTGGTGGAGAGGGCAATCGGGAGGTTGCCATGAGATACGGAACGACTGCGAACGCGCAACAGGTCGAGGCCATGGGCCACGTCGTTTCTCGCTACTGCAAACATGTCGGTATTGAGCCGGGCACACCGGAAGCAGAGCGTATAGCGTCGATTGTACTTGCGCTGCATGAGGTCGGGGTCAGGAGTGAAACCGATCTACTCAAGGCACTGATTGTGCCTAAGAGCAGGCTGCCACGTGGGGCTCACTGGGGCTAGGGTCATAGAGGTTTTTCGCCCGCGGTCGCAGCGATGCAGTTTACACTTGATCATTTCTTGCGCCTGCGCGGCGCTGGCCGCTTCGGTTGCGTGGGCTCCATATACTCGCGCGCCAACCGCTGGATGAGCCAGAGCAAGCCGACGCGAACGAGCCACCTAATCAACGGCCGGCTCCTGCTTCGGCGCCGGGAGTAAAGCGACAGGCTCGAAGCTGTCCGGAACTTCCCGGTAGACACGCCGCAGAGCGCGCACGGCAAGAAAAGCCGTGGCGCCCAGCGCAACTATGGCGATCAAGCGAGCCATCGAGAGAAGTCCATTGACGCGCGACCAGTTACTAAGCTGGCAGGGCGCTGGGGCGCTGATCGATATGGCGGTGCGTAGCGCAAGATGACGCGGCCGGCTCTCAGGTAGATTCTCATTCTTGCCTCCTTTCCGCCAAACTCGGCAACGCGGCGGAGGTTCCTTAGGAACGACAACGTCGGAGGCACGTTGCGGAACTAACTCACACGCTGGAGCAAACGATGCCCACGAAGAAAGCTGAGGCCGGCAAGATGGCAAAGGCAAGAGAACTTGAGGTGATGCACCTTGCGGAGACGACCGACCTGTCGCCGAACCAGGCGCGGGAGTTGCTTGAGAAATATGGCAATGACTGGGACCGTATCCGTAAAGAAGCGGCGAACTTCAAAGCCGAATCTTAGGGCGGCTCCGACCGCCGCGGCACCGCGGAATTGATGCCCGATGTTCAGAGTTCCGCCCCCGCATTTCGCTCTTCAAAGATCACTTCAAGAGGTCATTCGATTGTCGGCCGATCCTCCGGCTCATCATTCCTATCGCCGGCGTACTGCTTGGCCCACGGCAACCCGTGCAGCCATGTTTCCCGCCGCGGGATCCACAGCTCATAGCTCGGGATCAATCCCGAGGGCGCATCATCTAGCGAACCAATCATGATTTCGGCTTCATCGGGTCGAAGCGAAAAGACGCGGCTTCCGCAGTTCGGACAGAAGGAACGACCGCGATAGATCGCGACGTGGGAGGCGGAGCGAAACGCTCGACGCGGCCACACTGCGAAAGTGGTGAACGCGGACCCACTGGTTTGCCGGCAATCCGTGCAATGACATATACCGACACGCAGTGGCCCGCCTTCCACCTGATAGCGGACGTCGCCGCATTGGCATCCTCCCGCTCTATGCATTGTTCAGGGCCTCGGACGGAACCGCTGCAACGCTTGAACCCGTGCCAGACTGTCGGTCTTGCGAAGGTGAAGACGCTGGCGCAGCAGCCGGTGCTCATACCATGCGTGGAAGACTTTAGCAGCCAAGCTAAATGGCCAAGTCATCTCAATGCCTCCGAGTTGAATACGGAACGCCGGGCCGACTTAATCCTCCCGGCCAGACGCTCCAAAGGCGCGCGCCGCATTTGTGGGTTGCGCGCCCCGTTTGGTTATCGCCAGGGTTTATACCAGCCCTCCACGACGACTTGCTTGTCACGATGATTGCCGCCAAGCACTGCCCCGAAATAGGCGCCGACGCCACCGATCAGCAAAGAAGCAGCAGTCATGAACGCCGCAATCACCGCAATTTTTCTCGCACGATCAGCTGCTGCGCGAGTTTCAGTCTCGAGTTCCTGCGCTTGCGTGTAAATCTCATCAACCCGTTGCTGGGCCTCCTCCGGCGGAATTCCTGCGCGGGCAGCGACTAGATTCACCAAGTATTGGCGGTCAACCGGATCGAGTGCACCATTGGCAACCGAGGACAAGATGATACGGCTGACTTCGGCCCGCTGGTCGGCGGCTGATCCTCCGTCAGGCGCCGTCGGGCCGCCGCGCAGCAACCGGTCTACTATCAAGTCGCCGCCGTTGGCCATCTCGTCGACAGACCCGGCGGCAGCGGCCGTCGCGCCGGCAGCGACGTTGCTCGCAGCGGTCGTTGCTGTAGAGACTGCAGCCGTCAATCCGGAGAACGCTATCATCGCACCGATCAGCACGCCTAGCCCCCACATTGCCAAGCCGTGGGACCCATCACGAATATCGGATTCTTCTTCGCTCGCGTCGTAGTTTCGGCGGCGCATGCGCCCCGTGAGATAGCCTCCGGCAAAGAATCCGGACACTTGAACCCACACTAGCCATAGCGCCGCGGCGATGGCGAAACCGGCAATCGAGATGCCCGTGCCTTCAAAGGCAGAAGTCAGTGACAATCCGATTGCCGAACCAAAAGTCAGCAGGACCAGCGAAATCGCTGATGCCACAACGGTGCCCGCGAGGATCGCCGGCCAATCGACATAGGACCGCTCTTCAGAACTGACGGCCGCCGGGGCCGAAACGATCACATCACTCATTGCCTATCTCCTTTGAGAATTCTTTTGGTGCGTTCGCTCCGCAATCAGCGAAGGCCAAAGAGGGAAAGGATGGCGAGGATGACGACTACCAGGCCGACCAGATAGATTAAGCCGTGCATAGAAAGCTCCCTTGTTCGAATGGATTGATGATCGTCCAAAGCGCCGCTCATCAAGAAAAGTTCCACGAAGGCTCAATATTGCGGAACCCGCTTGCTGCTCTGCTGTTGTCAGACGTCTTCGAACGAAGGCAAGGCGCTAACAAAAGTTAAGGAGACGCAACGTGGCGACGACCAAATCGAAGGCTTCGACCAAGGGGCTTGAAGACCTGTTTCTCGATGGCGTGAAAGACATCTATTACGCCGAGAAGAAAATCACGAAGGCGCTGCCGAAGATGGCCAAGGCCGCCGAATCCGAGAAGCTGGTGGCCGGCTTCGAGAAGCATCTGGCCGAAACGGAAGCGCAGGTGAAACGGCTTGAACAAGTATTCGACTTGCTCGGCAAGCCTGCCCGCGGCAAGACCTGCCCGGCGATCGACGGCATCCTCGAGGAGGGCGAGGAAATCATGAGCGAGTACAAGGGAGCCCCTGCGCTGGACGCTGGTCTGGTGGCGGCGGCGCAGGCGGTTGAGCACTACGAAATCGCTCGTTATGGCACGCTGATCGCCTGGGCGGAGCAGCTCGGAATGACAGACGCTGTCGATCTTCTCAAGGCAACGCTCGCCGAGGAGGAAGCGACGGACGAAGCGCTCACCTCTCTCGGCGAAGGCGGGGTCAACGAGCGCGCTATGCAGGAAGCTGCCTGACCTTGGGGGCGTCCCGAGCAGGGCTCTCATTTGGAACGTTTTCGCGCCAGCGCAGTTGGATTTCTCGAGCTTGGTTGAGGGCACGCTCGCAACCAGGGAAGGAATGCCGCCAATGAAAATCTTCACCGCAGCCGCAATCACCATCCTTATGTCGTCGGGAATGGCCTTCGCGCAGGATAACAACTCCGGCGCCAAGGGCAGCGACTCTGATCCCGGCAACTATCTCAAGGGACCTAAGACGCAAGATTTCTATACCGACGACAACAGAGCCAACGTTCGTCCGCCGGCTGAGTTCAAGCAAGTCTGGGATAAGATGAACGACACCGATCGCGCAGACGTCAAGCAAGCGTGCGCGGCAAACCGTGACGTCAGCTACAATCCGCTCTGCACCAACGTCAAAGGAATGTAGTATGCTTGGCATCGATAGAGGAAGCCCGCCCCCCAATGGCGGGCTTTTTCTTGGCCGCGGAACCAGCGACCCGTCTCAAGCATTACCTAGCGCCCTGAAGGTCCGCTGCGCGCCGTTTCCTCCCGTTGACGGCTACGTGCAGCGGGCCGCTCCACACTTCGGGAGTTATGCCGTGTTGCGCGCACTGGAGTCTTTTGTCCTATACGTAGCAAGTTGGGCTCTCCCGGTAGGGCTGGTGATCGGCGGATATTACCTGCTGTTCTGATTAGCTATTTCTGTTTCTTGTCTCTCTCCGCCACCAGCCGCGCTTTGCGCAGCTTTTTAGTCTTGGCAGCGCGGCGCGCTCGGCTTCGATCGCGGCGGCAGCCTCGGCGTCAGTACGCTCCGACTTCTCTCGCCGCTCCTGATGGGTTGGTATCTTCACCACTCTCGTTCTCCGGTAAGGGGAGGGCGGCAATAAATGCGGAGGGCGAATTTGGGTTCCGCTCGCCTATCGAGGATCCTCGAGCCCCAGCCGTATGACCAACCAAGGGCGGGACCGACTGTTCTGGGCAGCTGCGTGCTGCATCTTCATCGGCATCGGCCTGGCGGCTTGGCTGATCATCGGTTTTTTTGTGCCGTAGCGCTCGGCGCGGCGCGGGGTACCTAGTTTGGAGAATTTGAATCTCCGCTCGCTTCAGCGCATCTTTAATTAAGGACTGCTGATGAAACGCCGGTGGTCCTGTCAGGCAATAGCCCGCCGCACGTTTCCCACCCCGCGTCGGCGGGCTTCCTTTCTGGGTTATCTGTAACGTGATTGGTTACACGCTCCAGCCGAGGCGGCTTTCTGACGAAATCCCAGCAATGCAATCTCAGGCCGTCGCTCCCGAGCGGCTTGAGGTTACAAGCAAGAGTGCAACTTCAGGCGAGGGTGGGTTCGGCCGCTGGGGTTGTGGGAGCGGCCGAGCCCGCCTGGCGTTTCCC
>JAEYTV010000556.1 GCA_023433855.1 Pseudomonadota bacterium
ACATCGTTCAGAATATCTACATGCGCGAGGTCAAGGAACTCGACGGCGAGCTCCACAACGTGGAATTTGCAACCTTCGAGGCTCTGAAGGATCCCGAAAAGGCGGAAGCCAAGTGAGCAAAGCCGAGGGCAGCGGAGGGGCATCTCTCCACTGCTTCCGGCGGAAGTGCCTCCAGCGGCGGCGGGTTGATGATCTCGACGCGCCGCCCGTGGCTTATGGTTGGCAAAGCGGCTAGGTTCGCGAAGTCACGATCGCTCTGAAGAAGACTCAAATGCTGACAATCCTGTTCGACGGCGTAGCCTACGGCATGTTGCTGTTCATCCTGGCCTGTGGACTGACGGTCACCCTCGGCCTGATGAACTTCATCAATCTGGCCCATGGGGCTTTCGCAATGGCTGGCGGTTACGTCACCGTCATCATGATGAACCGATATGGCATATCGTTCTACTGGTGCCTGCCGGCAGCGTTCATCATCACCGCGGTCATCGGTCTTGTTCTCGAGAGGACGCTCTACCGTTGGCTCTACCAGGTCGATCATCTGGACCAGGTCTTGTTCTCCATCGGGATCGTCTTCATGGCCGTTGCTGGTACCGACTATTTCATGGGAGGCCAGCAGCAGTTGATCAACCTGCCGCCTGAATTGTCGGGGCGCATGGAAGTGTTCGGCGTGGGTATCGGCCGGTATCGGCTCTTCACGATCGTCGTCTGCGCCCTGCTGGCCGTCGTTCTGCAGTTGATCCTGTCCCGGACGCGTTTCGGCAGTCGTCTTCGAGCCGCGGTGGATGACCGCCGCGTGGCCATGGGGCTCGGCATCAACGTTCCAGTTGTCTTCGCACTGACCTTTGCCTTTGGTTCGGGTCTTGCAGGGCTGGGTGGCGCAATGGGTGCCGAAATTCTTGGGCTTGATCCGAACTTTCCCTTGAAGTTCATGATCTACTTCCTGATCGTTGTGTCCGTCGGAGGCACTTCCACGGTATCGGGGCCCTTCCTTGCTGCGCTGCTGCTCGGCATCGCCGACGTGGCGGGGAAATACTACGTGCCATCCATCGGTCCCTTCGTCATTTACGCGCTGATGATCGTCATGCTGATCGTTCGGCCCCATGGCCTGTTTGCAAAGGGTGGCCGATGAGCGTTCTTCCGCAGGACACCACTACGATGCCGAATTCCTCCCCGAAAAGTGCCATCGGCCGCGCGGAACAGCTGATGAGGCGCAGGGGCCGGATCCGGTTTTACGAAGTCATCATCTGGATAGCGGCGGTCGCCGCATTCTTCGTGCTGCCGTCGAAGATGCTCATCTTGACCGAGATCGCGGTGCTTGCACTGTTTGCGGTGTCGCTAGATCTGGTGCTGGGCTTTGCCGGCATCGTCTCGCTTGGCCATACCGCCTTCTTCGGCGTCGGTGCCTATGTGGCTGGGTTGGTCGCTCTTCATTATGTGTCCGAGCCGGTGACCGGGCTTTTGGTGAGCGGCGTCGCAGCGGGATTGCTCGGTTTGCTGACCAGCTTCCTCATCCTTCGCGGGTCTGACCTCACGCGTCTGATGACCACCCTGGGGATCGGACTGATGATGGCGGAAGTGGCCAACCAGATGGGCTGGCTGACAGGCGGCGCGGACGGGTTGAGCGGCTTTTCACTGGGACCGGTCCTCGGTCTCTTCGAGTTCGATCTCTTCGGCAAGACCGGTTATCTTTATTGTCTGGCGGTTCTGTTCGTCTCAACCATGGCGATGCGCAAGCTCGCATTTTCCCCCTTCGGCCTGTCCCTCAAGGCAATCAAGGGGAACTCCATGCGGGCCGGCATGATCGCTGTCCCGGCGCGCAAGCGCATTATTACCGTCTACACGATCGCTGCAGTTCTGGCCGGCATGGCCGGTGCGCTCCTGACACAGACCACGAGTTTCGTGTCGCCTGACGTGCTGGCATTCCATCGCTCGGCAGACGTTCTGCTTATCCTTACGATCGGCGGCACCGGATATCTGTACGGGGGAATATTCGGGGCGGTGTTGTTTACGTTGATCAAGGACTGGCTTTCGGTTGTCACGCCCCAGTACTGGATGTTCTACATCGGGCTCATGCTGGTCATATTGGTGCTCGTTGGGCGAGAGCGGCTTGCGCGGTGGATCGAATACCTGCCTGACCGCTTGTCCAGGTCCAGGGAGGATGGTCGATGACCGACATCGTGCTCGAAACCCGGGGTCTCAAACGCCGCTTCGGCGCGTTTCTTGCCACCAACGATGTAAGTCTCAAGGTGGAGCGGGGTTCCCGCCACGCGCTGATCGGCCCGAATGGTGCCGGCAAGACAACTCTCATCAATCTTCTGACCGGTATTTTGCCGCCGTCCGAAGGCCAGGTTTTTCTGGAAGGTGAAGACATCACCTCTCTGGCTTCCTTCCGGCGCGTGAAGAAGGGCCTGACCCGGACCTTCCAGATCAACCAGTTGTTCACCGAATTCACCCCGCTTGAAACGGTGACGCTTGCAATCGCCGAGCGCGAAGGCGTCGGTCACAATCTTTGGCGGCCCATCGCCGGCTACGGCAGGATCGTGAACGAAGCAGCGGATCTGCTTGCGCGCTTCGGGCTCGCAAGCGTCATGGGTGAGAGGACCGTCATACTGCCTTATGGCAAGCAGCGGCTGCTGGAGATCGCGCTTGCCTTTGCGGCCAAGCCCCGCGTGCTGTTGCTCGACGAGCCCGCGGCCGGGGTGCCGGAAGATGAGCGGCATGAAGTGCTTTCCATCGTTTCGGATCTTCCGGCCGACGTCACCGTTCTCCTGATCGAGCACGACATGGATCTCGTTTTCTCGTTTGCCAGCCGCATCTCTGTACTGGTGGCAGGGGCCGTCTTTACAGAAGGGACGGCCGCGGAGATCGCCGGGGATCCGAGGGTGAAGGCTGTCTATCTGGGAGAAAATGCATGACAGCGGTTCTCACGACCGAGAAGCTGGTTGCGGGCTACGGAGAAGCCAGCGTTCTTTCGGGTATCAGTCTGACGATACAGGAGGGCAGGACACTGGCGTTGCTCGGCCGAAACGGCACCGGCAAGACCACGTTCGTCAACACCCTGGCAGGCGTCACGACTTATCACTCCGGTTCAATCCATCTGATGGGGCGGGACATTACCAGACTTCGTGCCGATCGCCGGGCCGCGGCCGGCATCGGCTGGGTGCCCCAGGAGCGCAACATCTTCAAGTCGCTCACCGTCGAGGAGAACCTTACGGCGATCGCCCGTCCGGGCGTGTGGAACGTGGAACGGGTCTACGGCATGTTTCCGCGTCTTCAGGAAAGGCGGAAGAACCTCGGGAACCAACTGTCCGGGGGAGAACAGCAGATGCTGGCGGTCGGCCGGGCATTGATGGTCAATCCGAGATTGCTGCTGCTGGATGAGCCCACCGAAGGTCTTGCTCCGATCATCGTAGACGAACTGCTCGCCGCAATCCGGCGCATCGTGGACGGTGAAGGCATGTCGGCCATCATCATCGAGCAGAAGGCCCGCAAGATCCTGCCCCTGACCGACGATGCAGTGATCCTCGACCGCGGGGCCGTGGTGTTCGAGGGCCCCAGTGCCGAACTTCTCGCAGATGACAGTCTGCTGGGTCAGCATCTCGCCGTCGAGAAAGGCGTCCGACACTAGGCGGGCGCAACTGCTTGCGTCCGCAGGCGGCTCCCTCGGCAATCACCTATCCAGGCGGTTTGCCGCATCTGAAGTGATGCAGGAGATCCGGCCTTGGATCTCCAGTCCATCTTCGTCTTTTGCACAGGATGATAGCGGCGCGTGCCTTCCCGCTCGGCGGCGCCTTTGGGATCCGGCTCAAACCCTCGAGTTTGTTGATTTCGCTCTCTGCCGGGCTCGCAGACGGCGCGTTAACCGGAGCCTTCGCATTCAAGATATTGTCGGCAGCCTCCGGGCCGCCTCGACCTATGCTGCCGGTTTTATTC
>JAEYTV010000562.1 GCA_023433855.1 Pseudomonadota bacterium
CTTTTGGTCACTCTCAACAATGCCGGTTTCGACACCATCCAGGCCGAGGATGGCGTGGAGGGACTCGAGGTCCTGGACGACGCGAACCCTGACGGCATCGTGACGGACATCAACATGCCGCGGCTCGACGGGTTCGGCTTCATCGAAGGGGTACGGCGTAACGAGAAATATCGTGCGGTGCCCATCCTCGTCCTGACGACTGAAAGCGATCAGGAAAAGAAGAACCGCGCCCGTCAGGCCGGTGCGACCGGCTGGATCGTCAAGCCATTTGATCCCGCCAAACTCATCGACGCGATCGAGCGTGTAACCGCCTGAGCCAGGAATATTTCCGATGGATATGAACGAAATCAAAGAGATCTTCTTCCAAGAGTGCGAAGAGCAACTCGCTGAACTGGAATCGGGTCTTCTCAAGCTGAATGACGGGGACCGCGACCCCGAGACGGTCAACGCCGTCTTTCGCGCTGTTCATTCCATCAAGGGCGGTGCGGGTGCTTTCGGTCTGGATGACCTCGTCTCCTTCGCTCATGTCTTCGAGACGACGCTTGACTGCGTCCGGTCGGGCAAGCTCGATCCCGGCCAGGACGTGCTGAAGGTGATGCTGAAATCTGCGGACGTGCTTGCTGACCTCGTCAGTGCTTCGCGCGACGGCGGTGGCGTAGATGCATCGAGGACCCGGGGACTGGTCAAGGAGCTTGAAGCCCTGGCCCATGGCGATCTTCCAGCCGCAGCCGGTGGGGCTCCGAAGACGGCTGCCAAACCCGCGGAACCGACGGTTTCAGTGCCACAACCCGTCCCTCCCGCTCCGACGGACGACAGCGGCTTCCAGCCGATCCCGTTTACCTTTGACGCCTTTGACGAGGGCGAGGATCCCGCGATGGAAGGATCCGTCTACGAGATCGTTTTCACGCCCCGTCGGGCGCTTTATTCGAAGGGCAACGAGGCGGCGCTCCTTTTGCGTGACCTCTCCCGCCTCGGTGAGATGAGTATCGCGTGCGATACCGACGCGTTGCCGCCGCTCGACAAGATGGACCCGGAAGAATCCTACTTCGGATGGAAGATCTCGCTGAAAACAACCAGGAGCGAGGAAGATATACGCGCGGTCTTTGAGTTCGCGGAATGGGACTGCGATCTCGAAGTCAAGCTGGCCGAAGAAGCCGCTCCCGCTGATGAACTGCCGATGATCCCGGTGCCGTTCGACCTCTCGATCCTCGACGATTCCGCGCAAGGCGCGGAAGAGGAGAAGCATCTCGAGCCCGCGGGCGAGGACGTTGTCGCCGCTGCCGTGTCTGCCGCAGAAACCGCGGTCGGTATATCCGCCGCTGCAGCGCGTGCCGTTGAAAGGAAGGAAGCCGCAGCCTCCGCCTCCGCGCAGAACAGCGCTGCCGCGACCGCCGGGCAGACCATCCGCGTTGATCTTGATCGCGTCGACCGCCTGATCAACCTGGTAGGCGAACTGGTCATCAATCAGGCGATGCTCTCGCAAAGCGTCATAGAAAACGAGACGGGCGGCGCATCCTCGATCAACATGGGTCTGGAAGAGCTCCAGCAGCTTACCCGGGAGATCCAGGACTCCGTCATGGCCATCCGGGCCCAGCCGGTCAAACCGGTATTCCAGCGCATGTCACGGATTGTGCGGGAAGTGGCCGACATGGTCGGCAAGCAAATCCGCCTGGTGACCGAGGGTGAAAATACCGAAGTGGACAAGACGGTGATCGACAAGCTTGCCGAGCCGCTGACCCATATGATCCGCAACGCGGTCGACCACGGGATCGAGACGCCCGAAAAGCGCGAAGCCGCCGGCAAGAACCCGGAAGGCACGGTGAAGCTGACAGCCAAGCACCGTTCAGGCCGTATCCTGATCGAGCTGCAGGACGACGGCGCGGGCATCAATCGCGAGCGCGTCCGGCAGAAGGCCATCGACAACGATCTCATTGCCGCCGACGCCAACCTCTCCGACGACGAGATCGACAACCTCATCTTCATGCCCGGCTTTTCGACCGCCGATAAGATATCCGACATTTCCGGCCGCGGCGTCGGAATGGACGTCGTCAAGCGGTCGATCCAGGCGCTAGGCGGTCGCATCTCGATTTCGTCGCGACCGGGA
Organism: Pseudomonadota bacterium; assembly: GCA_023433855.1. GTDB lineage: Bacteria > Pseudomonadota > Alphaproteobacteria > Rhizobiales > Rhizobiaceae > Neorhizobium. The sequence continues at coordinate 2,105 of JAEYTV010000562.1, forward strand.
CAAGGCTCGACCTTTACGATGAGCCTGCCGCTGACGCTCGCCGTCCTCGACGGCATGGTGGTGACCGTCGCCGGCCAGACCCTCGTCGTGCCGCTCACCGCGATCGTAGAAACCCTCCAGCCGGAAGCCTCGTCGATCCATTCCTTCGGCGCGACGCAGCGGTTGATCTCGATCCGTAACTCCTTCTGCCCTCTCGTGGATGTTGGCCGGATCCTCAATTTCCGCGCCAGCCAGGCTAACCCCGTTGAGGGCGTCGCGCTCCTGGTTGAATCGGAGGGTGGCGGTCAGCGCGCGCTGATGGTGGATGCCATCCAAGGGCAGCGGCAGGTGGTCATCAAATCACTTGAGGCAAACTACACGCATGTCCCGGGAATTGCAGCCGCGACCATTCTCGGTGACGGCCGCGTTGCTCTCATCCTCGATGTGGATGCGGTGGTTGCAGCCTCTCGCGGCCAGTCGCTGAAACCTGAAATGTCACTGGCAGCCACGGGTTAAAAACGGATCAGCTAGTATGTCGTATGCGGTGAAGAACGTTAGTCAGAGGAACCGGGAACTGATCGCCTTCCGCATCGGCGATCAGGAGTTTTGCGTGAACATCATGTCCGTCCGGGAGATACGCGGATGGACACCGGCGACGCCGATGCCGCACGCCCCATCTTACGTGATTGGCATCATCAACCTGCGAGGCGCGGTTCTGCCGATCGTCGACCTGTCCGCGAGGCTCGGAATGCGGGAGGCCGAACCGACAGCCCGCCATGTGATCATCGTTGCCCAGGTGAAGAGCCGCACGGTGGGCCTGCTGGTGGAGGCTGTTTCCGATATCCTTACGATTACCGACGAGAATATCCAGCCGGTACCGGAGGTTTCCTCCGATCTCGAGAAACAGTATGCCCGGGGGATACTCGCCATCGACACGCGCATGATCTGCATGATCGAGCTTGGGGCGCTGTTCCCCGAAAGCGAGAGTGAAGCTGCATGAAAGCACTAAGCGCCATGGAAAGCCGGCAAATGCCGGATGACGTGCTCGCAAATGGCGAATATCCGCTGACGCGCCGCGATCTCACCGATATCGCGGCGATGATCTATGCCGACGCCGGGATCTACCTGAATGATTCAAAGGCATCGCTCGTCTATTCCCGCCTGTCCAAGCACATACGGGCACTAGGCCTGCGTGGCTTCAGGGATTACTGCGCCCTGGTGGCTTCTCCCGAGGGCGCTTCGGCGCGGCGCGAGATGCTCTCGCATCTGACGACGAACTTCACGCGCTTCTTCCGCGAGAACCATCATTTCGACCATCTGCGTGACGATGTGCTGCCGGGTCTGATTAGCCGTGCCAAAAGCGGGGGCCGCGTCCGCATCTGGTCTGCCGCCTGTTCCGACGGCCAGGAACCCTATTCAATCGCGTTGACGGTGCTTGCCGCCTTCCCGAATGCCAGTGACTACGATCTGCGCATCCTCGCCACCGACATTGATCCGAAGATCCTCGCCGTGGCGCGCGCCGGGATCTATGACGAAGGGGCGCTGGAAAGCATGGCTCCTGCGATGCGCAAGCAGTGGTTCCGCGAAGTCGACATCAATGGACGCCGGAAGTTCCAGATCGATGACCGGGCCAAGAAGCTCATCACTTTCAATGAACTGAACCTGATGGCGCAGTGGCCGTTCAAGGGCAGTTTCGATGTGATCTTCTGCCGCAACGTGGTGATCTATTTCGACGAGCCAACTCAGATGAAGATCTGGTCGCGGTTCGCCTCTCTGCTGCCCGAGGGGGGCCATCTTTATATCGGCCACTCCGAGAGGGTTTCGGGCGAGGCCAAGAACCTGTTCGATAACATCGGCATCACGACCTACCGTTATCTCGGCAAGACCTCGGGGAGGAGAGCATGAGCGCTCCCGCACGGGTTCTGGTCGTCGATGACTCGCCCACCATGCGAGGTCTGATCACGGCCGTTCTGAATTCGGATCCCGAGGTCAATGTGGTCGGCCAGGCGGGTGACGCAATGGAGGCGCGCGCAGCGATCAAGGAACTCGATCCAGACGTGGTCACCCTCGACATCGAGATGCCTAACATGAATGGGCTGGAGTTCCTCGAGAAGATCATGCGCCTGAGGCCGATGCCTGTTATCATGGTGTCGACCATGACGCATCACGGCGCCAATGCAACGCTCGCCGCGCTTGAGATCGGCGCGTTCGACTGCGTCGGCAAGCCGGCTATAGGTGACACGCGGCCATTCGTGGATCTGGCTGAAAAGGTCAAAGCCGCCGCCCGCTCCAGTCATCGCAGAAATGTCCTGGAGCCTGAGCCCGTATCCGCGCCGGCGCCGGCCGCCGAGTATCGCGTCGGCCGGAAAGTCGTGGCGATCGGTTCATCGACCGGCGGCGTGGAAGCACTGATCGCAGTACTCCAGAAGTTTCCGCAAAACTGCCCGCCGACGGTCATCACTCAACACATGCCCCCGTCGTTTACCAAAAGTTTTGCTGAACGGCTTAATCGTATCTGCACTCCTGTTGTGCAGGAAGCAACCGACGGTGCGCGGCTTGAGATCGGCAGGATCTATCTCGCGCCCGGTGGCGAACGGCACTTGCAGGTCGTCAATCCCTCGGCGCCGTGTTGTAGGCTGGCCGGGGGAGGGCCGGTGAATGGCCATCGGCCTTCGGTCGATGTCCTCTTCGAATCGGTGGCCGCTCTGGCCGGCCGCAATGCTGTGGGAGTTATCCTGACCGGCATGGGTCGCGACGGCGCCTCCGGTCTGCTGAAGATGCGCGACGCTGGTGCGCGCACGATCGGGCAGAACGAGAAGACCTGCGTGGTCTATGGCATGCCGAGGGTTGCCTATGAGATCGGAGCCGTCGAGCAGCAATTGCCGCTCGGTTCCATTGGAGAAGAAGTGTTGAAGTTAACTGCTGCCCGAAAAGAAGGTGCCTAAAATGTCTCTCGCTGAAAAAATCAAAGTTCTGATCGTTGACGATCAGGTGACCAGCCGTCTGCTGCTCAGCGAAGCCCTGATCCAGCTCGGCTTCAAGCAGATCACTGCGGCCGGCGACGGAGAGCAGGGCATGAAGATCATGACGGAGCAGCCGCATCATCTGGTCATCTCCGACTTCAACATGCCGAAGATGGACGGGATCAATTTCCTCCAGGCGGTGCGGAGCAATCCGAACACCAAGAAGGCTGCCTTCATCATTCTCACTGCGCAGGGTGACCGGGCGCTGGTGCAGAAGGCAGCCCAGCTTGGGGCCAACAACGTTCTCGCCAAACCGTTCACCATCGAGAAGATGAAGGCTGCCATCGAAGCCGTGTTTGGAGCGCTGAAATGAATGATGCCGCCGCAGCCAGGCGTGTCCATATCATCCAGGGCGAATACAAGGTCGTCAACGACCCCAATGTCGTCCTGTCGACGATACTTGGCTCCTGCGTGGCGGCATGTCTTCGCGACCCGGTTGCTGGTGTCGGCGGCATGAACCATTTCCTGTTGCCGGGCTCCGGCGGATCCCTATCGAGCGGAGGCGATGCCACCCGCTACGGGGTGCATCTGATGGAGCTTCTCATCAACGGCTTGTTGAAGCAGGGCGCGAGGCGCGATCGTCTGGAGGCGAAGGTATTTGGCGGCGCCAAGACGATCGCAAGCTTTTCGAACGTAGGCGAGCAGAATGTGGCATTCGCGATGCAGTTTCTGAAGGATGAAGGCATTCCTGTCGTCGGGTCCTCTACCGGCGGCGAACACGGCCGCAAGCTTGAATACTGGCCTGTCAGCGGCCGGGCGAGGCAGTACCCGCTGACGGGCGCAGAAACACAGAGGACGGTAGCGCTGGAAGCACGTCCCGTCCGCACGGCGCCCAAACCTGTCGAAAGCTCCATTGAATTCTTCTGATGACTGGGACACCCATGCCGAACACTGCCGAGTTGCCGGGTGCTTCCGAAGCATCGCTTCCTGAAATCCTGATGCGGCTGGTCTCCGAGTTGCATGACATCGCGTATCTTATCGAGCGCGTGGAGCCGCAACTCATCGACTTGGGTGGAATGGCGATACTGGAGTCGCCCGAGAGCATTAAGGTGATCCAGGGTATCGACCTGGCGGTGCAGAAGGTCCGAGGTGTCGCCGAGTTCGTCGACACCATCACCGCCACCATTCCCGACAGCTGGACGGTTGATATTTCGACGGCACTCAGCCTGGTGAAGCTTGCCGAGATGCAGAAGACCCTTGCGACCGGGTTGCGTCATGGCCACTCGCAGCCGCTGAGCAAGGCCGCGGGTGACTTCGATCTCTTCTGAAGTCGTCGCTCGGGCACCCTCAAGGACAATCTTCTTTCCCGTTTCCAAAAGTTGCGCGACATCGTGAAACAATCACCCGCGCGAAACGCTCGCACAAGCTTCGCTTTCTAGGGTGGCGCCCGGGCAGAAGCTCTTTATGCGTGTTTGGCGATGGGAACAGAATGAATCTGTTGGCTCAATTTTCACCGATTTTCAGTAACTTGGCGGCTCTTGGCCAGAGGCGGCTTATCGCGTTGGGCGTAGTTGGGGCCGTAGCGGTTGGCATCGTGCTTGCTGCGGCAATCTTTGTGAACAAGCCCGCTTATGAAACCCTCTATGTCAATCTGGATACCGGCGATCTGAACCAGGTCACCATGGCGCTCGCAGAGGCCAATATGCCCTTCGAGGTTGGTGCTGACGGCGGCAGCCTGCGGGTGCCGGTAGGCACCACAGGCAAGGCTCGTCTGCTGCTGGCCGAGCGTGGGCTGCCGAACAGCACCAATGCAGGCTACGAACTCTTCGACAACGTCGGTTCGCTTGGTCTGACCTCCTTCATGCAGGAGGTCACACGCGTTCGCGCACTGGAGGGAGAAATCTCCCGATCGATCCAGCAGATCAACGGAGTTTCAGCCGCACGCGTTCATATCGTAATGCCCGACGTCGGTAATTTCCGGCGCGGAGAGCAGAAACCCACTGCTTCTGTGATGATCCGTGCAAGCGCCGCTGCGGGCCGCAAGGCCGCTTCATCGATCCGCCACCTGGTCGCCTCGGCGGTGCCAGGGCTCGATGTGGACGATGTCACAATTCTCGATTCCACGGGCCAACTCCTGGCATCGGGCGACGAGATGGGCGGTGAGTTGAACAAGTCGCTGAGCATCGTTCAGAATGTTCAGCAGGAAATCGAAAGCAACATCGACAAGGCCCTGGCCCCCTTCCTGGGGATGGACAACTTCCGCTCGAGCGTTACCGCCTCCCTTAATACCGACAGCCAGCAGATTCAGGAGACCGTATACGACCCGGAGTCACGCGTTGAACGGTCCGTCCGCACGACCAGGGAGAATTCCAAGTCGCAGCAGACCCAGAACGACAATGCCGCGACCGTAGAGCAGAACGTGCCGCAGGCCGCGCCGGAGCAGGGCGGGCCCGTCGGTCCGCAATCCTCCGATCAATCCGACAAGCGCGAAGAGCAGACCAACTACGAGATCAATCAGAAGACCACCGCCACCGTCCGCAACGGCTATCAGATCGAGAAGGTCTCGATTGCGGTGGTCGTCAACCGCGGACGCATCGCCATGATGGTCGGAGAGCCTCTGGACCAGGCGAAGATAGATGCCTACCTCGCGGAGATGCAGAAGATCGTGTCGTCGGCCGCAGGGATCAATGCCGAGCGCGGTGACGTTGTCACGCTGACCGCCATGGACTTTCTCGAAACGCAGCTTCTCGAAGAGGCAGCCGCCGGCCCGGGATTCATGGAGATGCTGAACCGCAATCTGGGTGGCATCATCAATTCGCTCGCTTTCCTCGCGGTCGCCTTCCTGGTTGTCTGGCTTGGCCTGCGGCCGCTCGTCCGGACCGTCAGCGGCTCGGACACTGCCAGCAACACCGCGGCGGACAGTGCGGGCATCGAATTGCCCGATTTTTCGCCGGCCGGAGGAAGCCCGGCACTCATGGACGGGTTCGGCGCCGACTTCGGCTTCGGCGGCTCGGACGACCTGCTGGGAGCGGACGAGGCAGATGGCTTCAACCGCCGCGTCAAGGAAGGTCCGGAAAAGCGTCTGGCCCGCATGGTCGAGATATCGGAAGAACGTGCGGCGAAGATTCTGCGCAAATGGGCAGTCGACCAGGCAGCCTGAACCGACATCACAAAAAAATGATCAAAGGGGCCGGATCTGTTCCGGCCCTTTTTTTGGTCTGCATTGCCACAGACTTGGCGCATTCATGTGAGCGGCGACTCGCCAATGGGCCGGGATTGACTCGGAAATCCGGTTTCCTGGCATGGTAATTCAGATCGTGTCTCCTACAATGACGATGATTCGTATATGGGTACCGGAGGCACTCCGAAGGTGTCTTCCTGCGGTGCCGAACCCGCAGGAACGGAGGCGGTCATGATTTGTCCTCAAGGCTTTACCTCGATCGCTTGGGTCGTGTTCTGGCGGGAACGGTTGTGCCGGGACGAAGGATGCCGCGGTACGCGTGTCATCGAAGTATGCGACGCGGACGGGAGCAGGTAGCGGATGGAGTTATCCGGAGTAGACAAGGAAATCGAGGCTCGCGCCCATGTAGAGCTCGCCGGTACGAAACCCTTGTCACGCGAACAACTGGTCCGACGTCTGTCGATCGCCACGAACTCCAATAATCTTCCGGCCGTTATAAGCCAACTGGCCGATTACGTCGGCGCCTCCCATTTTCTGTTGGCCCGCTACGACCTCATTCAGGAGCAGGGGCTTGACTTCATCGTCACCTCCAACTGGCCGTTCGATCTTGTCCGACGTCTTGGATCCGAACTCGCAAACGCCTATTCCCGATCCACGGAACTGGAGAAATGTCTTTCCCTGTTTGCACCGAGCTTTGCCCTTTTACCCGATGACGTCGCACCGCCGGATACGATCAGCCGTCAGTACTGTTCTCTTACCTTCTGCGTCGGAAGAGCGCGCTTTTCACTGATGCTGCTTTTCCGGCAAGGTATCATCCTGTCACAAGAGAGACTGCGGGAGGTGGGATTGTTCGCAGCCTATGGCACGAGTTTCACCGAGGCTGCGGACGTCAAGACAGAGCGAGACTTCGAACTGACGGAACGGGAGCTGGAGTGCCTCTTCTGGATCGCGGAAGGCAAAACCAGCGACGAGATCGCGGTGATCCTCGGCATCTCCCGCAATACGATCAACAACTACATCACGAGCGTCATGCGCAAGACGGCAACGAAGACGCGGTCGGAAGCAATCGCCTATGCAGTGCGCAACAATCTTGTATAGGGCTTGGATACGATGAGGTATTCGCGAGGCGGTACGCCGGAAAGCCCCAGTGGCATTCAGTATCTGCGGCTTCAGCGCGCCGCCAGCCGGTCGGACATTTTCCCCAAGCTGGTGGTCATGCAGAAGAACCTTCGGGCGCGCAGTTTTGCCGTCTTCCGCATCGCGGGTGCCGGGCTCCCGAACAAGCGCAAATTAATAAGCGAACTGGACAATTGGCCCACCAGCGCTTCAGACAGCGCTAGCCAGTTTATAGCCGGTTACAGCGAGATCCTGCTCGAGCACATCGAGGTTTCGCTGCTCCCGCTCATCTGGAACGGTTCGGAGAACGCCAGTTTCGCGGACGCCGGTGAGTTCGCGCCTCTGATGCGCCGGCTGCCACCGGCCATCGTTCCATTTTCGGGAATAGCCTTTCCTGTTCGTCTCGGTGCCCTGGGCAACGGTTATGTGACTTTCGTCGCGAACCTGTTGGATTTGTCGAGCGATTTGGTCATCGAGCAACATCTCAGAGCCAGCTCGGTGATGATGGATCTCCTGTCGTTGGACGAGCGTCGTAGCGTGCCGGCCGAGTCCCTCAGTGAAAGGGAGATAGCTTGCCTGCAGCTCGCAGGCGACGGGCGCATCAGCGAGGAAATCGCCGAGAAGCTCGGCCTCTCGGTCCACACTGTCAATGCATATCTCGGCTCGGCGACGATCAAGCTCGACTCCGTCAATCGCATCCAGGCGATCGCCAAGGCGATCAAGCTCGGCTACATCCACTAGCACTTCCGGTGCCGCCCGTGGCGCCTGGCCTCGGGCCGGAAATGTCTACTGCGTTGCGCTCATCCTCACAAATCGGGCGTCCGCAAGTGTCTTTGCCAGGAAGGCGGTATTGATGTCGGGATTATCAGACGGCTCCTGGAAAGCGATATGGTCGATCTCTAACCCTGCCTGCGTGTCGGCTAGCGTGAGGCGCGCGTAAACGGACACCCCCCGCGGCTTTATTTCGAGGTCGAGAACGACCTCCGGCTGGCCGTCCCATTCAAGTTTGTAATCGCCGCCTGCACCGAAACTCACGGTGCCTGGATGGAAATACAGTTCGGCGGCCGACGAAACCAGGTCAGCCAGACTGCTGTAACATTCGAGTCGCAAAAGGGAAATCAGGTCACCTGCGTCGAGCAGTCGAAGTTCCGATGCAACCGGACTCATTGCTTGCGCGACAATTCTTTCCCGTTCCGTAGAGTAGGCGCATTTCTTCATGACGCTCAGCTTGTCCGTTTTTTGAGCGACCGGGATGCGTAGATCCGGTGCACGAGTTCTGCCACGGCCTTGTAGAAGGCTGGTGGGATGACACTATCCACCGAGACTTGCGCAAACATGGAGCGAGCCAGGGGTGGATCCTCGAACACCGGGATGCCGTGTGCTTCGGCAGTCTCGCGGATCTTCAGGGCGATGAGGTCCTGCCCTTTGGCAACCACCACTGGTGCGTCGTTCTCCTCGCGCACGTAACGCAACGCAACCGCGTAGTGAGTCGGATTGGCGATGACCAATGTAGCTCGCGGCACGTTGTTGATCATGCGGCGGCGTGCGCGGTCGCGTGCCACCGACCGTTGGCGCTGCTTGACGATGGGATCGCCCTGGGCCTGCTTGTATTCGTCCTTGACCTCCTGCTTCGTCATCCTCAGCTCACTGTACCAGTGATGGCGCGTCCAAAGGACGTCAACAAGGGCCAGAATTGCGGTGCAGGCAATGATGACGACGACCATCTTCTTGGTGATGGCGGCAAGCTTCACGAGAATGACCTGCGGATCGGAAAACATCGCGTCGAGCGATGCGAAAAACTCGCCGCGAAGTGCAAAATACATGATGACCGAGACCACAAGGATCTTGAACAGCGATTTGCCGAACTCCACCAGACCAGGCACGCTGTAGATTCGCTTGAAGCCCTTCATCGGCGACAGCCTGGAGATTTGCGGGCGCACGCGTTCGAGCACCATGGAAGGCATGTTCTGTGCGAAGGAGGAAGCCAGACCGAAGGTAATGAGAAGCAGCATGACCGGCCCGAGGAATGCTGCAGTTGCCCAGGCGAGGTGAGTGCCGAGCGAAACCAGATCGGGCGTGTTTTCAAGCCGCCACTGGTGTGGTTGCTCGAAGACGTCCTTCAAGGTTTCCCCCACGCGCGCAACGCCGGAAGGGAGAAAGAAGACAAGGAAGACGTAGAACCCAAGGATGGAGGCAAACAGCGGCACTTCGCGGGAAGTGGGCACGTTGCCCTTCTCCGCCGCTTCGGTCAGTTTTTTTGCGGTAGGTTCTTCTGTTTTACTGTCTTTGTCTTCGTCCGACACGGCGCTGAACCTGTTGAGCTTCAGTTGCAGGGGACGCGGTAGAAACGAATCGGGTCCACGCCGTCGGTGATCTTATTGGATCGGCTGCTAACCGCGAATCGAGTCAAGAAAAAGACTGTGAGTTGATCGACGAAATCTTCCCAGAAGCCATTGGAGAGAAGCGGAACCGACCGCCGGCTCGATTCCGCTTCGTGGTAGAATAGGGCGTCAGGTCAGGCGGCTGCCGCCGGCTTCTCGTCGTCCTTCTTCTCTTCCTTGAGTATGATCTGGCCGGAACTGGCAAGCCGGATGGCTTCCTGGGCGACTGCACGTCGGGCGATGGCCACTTCCCTGGGATTGAGGGTGGCCTGCTGTATCTGCAGGTCGCTTTCGATCATGCGGCGCTGACGAGGGCTGATGGCCGAGAGCACGCATTCCTTCATCTCGTTGTTGGCGCCCCTCAGCGCCATGGTGAGCACCTCTGCTCCGACGTCGTTGAGTAGCACGACGCGGCTCCGTTGCGGCATCAACAGGATATCCTCGAAGAGGAAGATCTTGGGGCGCACCTTGTTGACCGATTCCTTGCTGATCGTCTCGAGCGAATCGAGCAGCGTATCGACCTGTTCCTTGTCGAGCTCGTTCATCAGATCGGCGACCTTGCTCGAGCCGAGCGAATTGCGCTCTGCCTCAACCGCGTTCACCAGTTCGATGACCCGGTTCTCGATGATCTGGGCAGCCTTAGGGCTGACCTCCTTCATGTTGACGGCCCGATTCATGATGTCGGCGCGACGATTTTCGGGTAACTGCAGCAGAACCTTGGCGCCGAAGCTCGACGGCATTTGCGACAGGATATAGGCGACAGTCTGCGGATGTTCGCGGGACAGGAATTTACCGACGAATCCCGGGTCGGCATCCTGCAGGCGATCCCAGATGCTGGCCTGGTAGGCATCGAACGCGGCGCGGCGGCCGAGTAGCCCATCCACCTCCTCGGGGGTAAGGCCGGCTTCAAGAATACTCTCAATCGCTGCGGCATTATCCATAAGACCCGTTCCTTCCGTGAACAGGTCTTCGAAATCGTTGACGATCTGGAGGAGTTCGTCCGGAGGAATCGAGCGCAAGGTCTGCGCTGCCGCGATGACGTTCTGCAGTTCGCTTTGCGTGAAGTATTTGAGAAGCTTTCCTGCCACGTCCTTTCCCATGGCGAGGAGAACCGCCGCAGCCTTCTCCCCCTGGGACAACGGTTTGGTAGAAAGCGCACCGCCGCCGAAATCCTCGAAGTCCATCATGGTCTTTCCTCTCAGCCCCAAACCGGGGATCAGGTTCGTCTCGTGCTCAGCACTTCGGTAAGTCTTACGCCGAATCGCGTGTCATCGTTCTCAAGCACCGTGATCTCGCCCCTGCCGATGCGTCGGCCATTGACCATGATCTCGACGGTTTCGCCGATCCGCTTGTCGAGCGCGATCGTGGCACCTTCTTCCAGGCTCATCAGGCCGGAAACGGGCATGCGGCTCGTTCCGAGTACGATCTCGACGTCGATCGGTATGTCCATGATCAAGTCGAGGTTGGCGTTGAGAGCGCTGCCGGGCTCCTGATGGAGCGCGCCGGTGGATCCGCCTTCGAAACCACTGACCCCGAAAGTGTCAGCTCGGTCTCCTCCGCCGAAATCCATGCCCGTATCGATTTCCGTTTGCGCGTCGAAGCCGCCGAAGGAGGGCGCCTCGGCCGCGAAATCGGTGTTGCCGGTGGCGCCGAAATCGGCATCAAAGCCGGGGACGCCGTCGGTGTCGGCCTTCAAGACGCCGCGCAGATCGTCGATGGCTTGATCCAGTTCGGCATCATTGCCGACAGGCATCAGCGCGTCGTCCTCGGTGAGGGGTGTCTTTTTCGTAGCCATGCAGTCAGTATTCCCTTTGAAACTTGCGTCAACCTGCCTTGCTCTGGATGGCGGGTGAAAACGAGGGCTAGCCTATCAGGTGTCGTAGAATTTCGTCGTCGGTACTGATGTTATCCTTTACGCGAACCGTATAACGTTCACCGGCACGTCCGAATTCGCACGAATACATGTCCTTGCCGTTGGCGCTGACCTGAACGCGGACATCCCGCCCGTCCTGAAAGGCGATAACGTCACCTGCCGCGAGACGGGAGATGGTGCCGAGCGTCAGCTTCTGCAGTCGAATGCGTGCTTCAAGCGTCACCTGAGAACGCTTGACCTGTTCGTTGATCCGATCCGTCCACTCTGGCTTGGCCTTGGATGCCTGGTTGCTTGGGCGAGGGGGTTCCACCCTCGTCTTCAGGAACGTCCGCTGGGGGATGACGAGGGCAAACTCGGAAGTAACGGAACCAAGCTGCACGGCCATCCGGATCGACACGCCGAATTCCGGACGTTTCACGTCTTCCGGCTTGGGCCTGTCCTGAGCATTGTGGGGCAACTCCAGACTTGCCTCGAAACCCCCGGGCGCGTTCACTCCGGACCGCAGGACGCTCGCAATCCGCTCAAAAACCATGATGGCGAGGTCGAGCTCGATGTCGGAAAGCGGACGCTCGACGGGCGGCGTCAGTGTATCGCCGGTCGCGCCAAGCATCATCTCCATCAATGAGATGACAAAGCCATTGCCGCAGGCAAGCACGAAATGCGGCGACCAGTTCCGCAGGCTCGCGTCACAAAGCGCGAAGTCGTCACCGAGATCGTCAACAAGGTCGTTCATCAGGCCGGACGTGCAGCTGAGATAGGAGACGTCGATCTTGATGCCGGTCTCGCTGTAGAACACGTCTGGCAGGAACTCGATGTAGAGCTGCGCGAAATCGCTGCTGATCCTTTCGACGGTCTTCTTATCGCCAAGGCCGCCGGTGAGTTTCGCCAGGAGCGCGAGGTCCATCCTCGGCGCAGTGGCCTGAATTGTATGATTGCTCGTCATCATGCCGCCTTTTCACCACCAGGATTCATCATTTCCTGCTCAACCGAGTCGATAGAGGGACGTTCTTTGTTCGAAATCGTCTTGCGTCCGTATTCCAGGGCGACCTGCGGTACGGAGCCGTTCATGTAGGCAAGCAGGGTCTGCTTGACGATGATGTAGAGACGCTGCTGCTTGGTGCGGACGATCTTCATCTGAGACGTCAGCGGGTTGCAGACGCAATAGGACAGGAAGATCCCGAGCATGGTGCCGACCAGCGCCGCGCCGATCAGCCCTCCAAGCACTTCGGGGGATTCGTTGATCTTGCTCATGGCCTTGATGACGCCGAGAACCGCCGCAATGATGCCGATGGCCGGGAACGAATCCCCGATGGCGCTGATCGCATGATAAGGCTTCATCTTGTCGGCCATCATCGTGTTGATCTCTTCGTCCATCAACGCCTCGATCTCGTGAGAGCGCGCATTGCCGATGATGATCAGCCGGACATAGTCGCAGATGAATGCCGTCAGTTCCTTGTTCTTCAGAACGGTCGGCGCCGTCTGAAAGATGGGGGACTCCTCGGGATTGTCGATATGCGCTTCGATCTCGTTGCGTGATTTGGTGCGCAGGTCCCGCATGAGGGAGTAAAGCACGCCGAGAACATCGAGGTAGTCGCGTTCTTTCGGTGCTGCATTCTTGAACGCCTCGCCGATCGCCTTGCCGGAATCTTTGACCACCTTCATCGGATTGCCCATGATGAAGGCGCCAACGCCAGCGCCGCCGATGATCATCAGCTCGAACGGCTGGACCAGGACGTCGACATGTCCACCCATGGCCATGAAGCCACCGAGAATACAGCCAACGGAGATGACAAATCCGATAATAATATTCATCGCGTACCTGTGCCGATCCTTTTTTCTCGCTCCGGAATACGGCGTCTGGCTTGCGTGAGGCTGGTTGCCGGCGGCGTTGACGAAGGCGGAGAGAGCACAGCTTCGCGCAAGTCTTCCCGCATAGTTCTTCGCAGGGTCGGAACGGTTGACCGCTCCGCTGCGTCGTCCGCCGCTTCGCGGACACGGATCGAGTTCTCGTGATCACCACCTACGCCAACTATGCCATGATCAGCCGGGATTTGCCCAAGTCGCTGGCAAGGGATGCTGAAAAGCCCGAGGTCGCGTGGGAAACGGAATATTATCTATCCAGGATCGGCTCGATTAAAACGATCGATGAGTTCATGGAGGATACGCGTGTCTACCATTACGC
>JAEYTV010000622.1 GCA_023433855.1 Pseudomonadota bacterium
CCCCCCCCCCAGCCTCGACCCTGACGATGCGATCGGCGCCGGCAATCAACGAACGCATGATTATTGACCATGTACCGCGGCAATCGCCTCGCTGCGGATTTCCTCGGTCAACTTCAGGCGTAGCGCCGAAAACTCCGGGCTTGCCTTCACCGTGTAATGCCGCGGATGCGGCAGATCGACCCGGGTAATCGATTTGATGCGACCTGGTCGCGCGGTCATGGTCACGACTCTCGATGCCATAAAGACCGCTTCTTCGATATCATGCGTGACGAAGATGACGGTCTTCTGCTCCCGTTCCCAGATCCCGAGCAGCAGCTCCTGCATCAGGCCGCGGGTCTGGTTGTCGAGAGCGCCGAACGGCTCGTCGAGGAGAAGGATCTTCGGATCATTGGCAAGAGCGCGGGCGATAGCCGTTCTCTGTTGCATGCCCCCCGAGAGCTGCTTCGGCCAATGGTTCTCGAAGCCGCGCAGCCCAACCTTGTCGATGTAGCTGTCGACGATCTCCCATTTTTCCTTCGTCGAGACGCCGCGTTCACGCAGTCCGAAGGCGACGTTCTCGCGAATTGTGAGCCAGGGAAACAGTGTATAGGACTGAAATACCATTCCGCGGTCGGCGCCGGGTCCGGTGATGGTCTGCCCGTCGAGCGTCACGCTGCCGGTGGTCGGCCGGTCCAGTCCGGCGATGATGCGCAGTAGCGTGGACTTGCCGCAACCTGAAGGCCCCAGAATGGTGACGAAGTCGTTCTTGGCAATGTGAAGGTCCGTCGGCTGGAGGGCCTGGACGGGCGCCCCGCCGTGCACGCCGGGAAACGCCCGGCTGACGCCTTTGACGATCAATTCGCTTGTCGCATTGTCCATCATGCGGCCCGCCACGCAAAGAGAGACCGGTTCAACGTCTTGAAGGCGAAGTCGGATACGAGGCCGATGATGCCGATGACGATGATGCCGAAGATGATCTGGCCGGTGGCGAGCAGCGACTGGCTGTTGATGATCATGTAGCCGATGCCGGATGACGCGCCAATGAGTTCTGCGACGATGACGTAGGTCCACGCCCAGCCGAGAACGAGACGTAGCGTCTCCGCAATATCCGGCGCGGACGAAGGGATGAGCACGCGGCGCACCACGCCACGGTCGCTGGCTCCGAGCGTGTAGGCCGCCTCCACCAGGTCACGCCGGGTTCCCGAAACCGACACTGCCACCATCAGGATGATCTGGAACACCGCGCCGATAAAGATAACCAGTAGCTTCTGCAACTCGCCGATGCCGGCCCAGAGGATCAGGAGCGGCACGAAGGCGGATGCCGGAAGGTAGCGCGCAAAGGAAACAAAAGGCTCAAGAAGCGCCTCGATCGGCTTATAGGCTCCCATCAGGATGCCGAGCGGTACCGCCACCGCCGCCGACAGCACGAAGCCGCCGAGCACACGCCAGATGGTCATGCCGATATCGCCTGCAAAGCCCTGGTTGGCGAGCAGGTCGTAACCGTCCCGCAGCATCGTGATCGGGTCTGCCAGGAACGTTGGCGAAACGAAACCGCCGAGGGTCGCGTAGGCCCAGCCGGAAAAAAATATCACGAAGAAAAGGATGCCGAGAGCGACACGGCTGCGCGCCGCTATCGGTTGAAGTGGATGCATGAAGATTGCCCCTACAGGAGAATGAGCGCCGGCCACCGGCGCTCCTTCTTGTTGATGTCCGCAGATTTACTTGATGAAGGAGGGATCGGCCAGCTTGGTCAGATCCGGCTTTTCCTTGATGACGCCGGCCTCAAGCAGCAGGTCGGCTGCCTCGGCGTTGAAGGTCTGGAACGTCGTGTCGAAGAACTTAAGCGCGGCGTCGCGATCCTGCCATTCGAGGAAGGAAGCGGACTGACCGAATTTCTCGCCGGTTTGCTTCACATCTTTGCCCATGATCTCATAGGCATTGGCCTTGTCCGTCTTGATCATTTCCAACGCTTCGTAATAGCTCTTGGCGAGAGCCTTTGCTGCTTCGGCGTTGTCCTTCAGGAAGACGTTGGTGCAGCCGAAGGTATCCATCACGGCCGGATAGTCGATCGTAGTGGCGATGATCTTGCCCTTGGACGGTTCGGCCCGAACGCTGGAAAGATAGGGCTCATAGGTCATGGCCGCGTCGTTCTGACCGGCGAGCAGTGCCTGCGCGGCGGGCCCCGGCTCCATGTTGACGACCGTGACGTCCTTCATCGTCAAGCCGTTCTTGCTGAGGATATAAGCCAGCAGGAAGTAAGGCGAGGTGCCCGGCGCAGATGCCGCGATGGTCTTGCCTTTGAGGTCCGATACCTTTTCGATGCCCGGCTTGGCGGCGATGCCGTCCGCGCCATGAGAGACGTCCAGCTGGAAGAACTGGGTGGTAGCGATGCCGGCGGCGTTCCAGACGATCCAGGTTTCGACAGTCGTCGCGGCGCACTGGATGTCGCCCGAAGCGAGGGCCAGGTGGCGGCTTGCCTGCGGCACCTTCTTGATGGTGACTTCCAGTCCGTTCTTCTCGAAGATACCGGCTTCCTTGGCAAGCGTCAGAGGAGCAAAGCCGGTCCAGCCGGAGATTCCTATAGAAACGGCAGTTTCGGCATGCGCGGTAGCGGTAAGGAACGCAGCAGCGAGTGCTGCCAAGCAGGTAATTTTCTTCATGTGAGATCCCCTCGTTGCTTATTTAAACGGCAGGTCGCTCGCCTGCCCATAAAAAGATATTAGGCATTCCCGACTAGGCATGTCTATACTTAATCTCCCTTCGCCAGCGTGCAGAGACGATCCTGCGCTGCCGGAAGAAGTTCGGCCCAGTTTATGCCAGCCGCTTGCACC
>JAEYTV010000640.1 GCA_023433855.1 Pseudomonadota bacterium
GGACTGCCGCCTGTCAACCCATCTTGTGGATCCGCCGCCATGCCGCCGGCGTATCCCCGGCAATCTGGCGGAACACCTTGGTCAAATGCGCCTGATCCGAAAACCCTAGCTGAACGGCGATCTCGGCAACCGTCAGTCTGTCGTCCGCGAGCAGCTCCTTTGCCCGCTCGATGCGCCTGGAGAGCTGCCACTGCAGCGGCGTCTTGCCGGTTGTCTGCTTGAATACGGCGGCAAACCAGCTTTCCGACAAGCCCACAACACCAGCCATTTCGGAAACCGTCATGCGCAGGTCGCTTCTCGAGCCTATGGCGGCGTTCAACTTGTTGATCTGCGCCCGTGTCAATCGTCCGTTTACGTCGGAATCGAGCTGCGACGGGATGTGCAGCAGGGCCGCAACGATGCTGCCGACCAGGCTTTCTGCGAAGACCGCGTGTCTTGAGGGGCAGGAGATTTCGCTGGCAAGCAATGATGCAAGGGGCTCGATCGGTCCGACCTCCTGCGTTTCCACCGGGCGCCGCAAGGCTGCCGCGGCTGCCGAGGTCCCTATGCACGGAGACAGAAATCTCAGCAGGCGGTCCTTCTGCAGATGGATGTCGAGGTGCGAAAATCGGTGCCACGAGCTGAAATTCGTCCATAGCGGCACACCGGCCGGCACGTAGATCGCGCGCGTCATCGGACGATCGTGGTGGCCGAAGCCGCCTTCACGGTTGGTCATGCGGATATGGGGTGACACGTCATTGAAGAAGATGACTATCCGCGGGTCCGGGGACAGATAATAACCTCGTGCACCGGATTGCCCTTCTGCATCCCAGTAGACGCTCATCAGCCCATCGAGACCACGCCACCTGGCTGGCGCCAGGGCGCGGATCCCCTCGGTGTAGCACGTCATGCTATGCTGATAAGTCACGTCCGAACGCCTCACGCCTCCATGAAGGATCAGGATCTCGGACTGCAGACCTTTGCGGGCATCATGTCAGCCCCTTCGCCCTAGCTCAAACAGCCGGTCTCGGCTCCGCCACCTCGTAAAAGATGACAGTCACTATCATATTTCGACCGGATAACAATATCTCATCCGCTTGACCGGAACGAGATGGGGTCGAGCGCCTCGGTGGCGGCCGGGTAGGTCGTGTATCGCGTCGTCCGCCGGGCGGGCGGCACTCCCACCTATCGCGGACGGACTACAGATCGGCCCGGAAGTGCGGATTGTCCTCTCGTTGCAGCACGGTGCGCACGGCCGGGCGCTGCAGCATCTGGTTCTTATGCCGCGTGAATTCCTTCAGGTTCTCCATAGGCAGGTCATTGGATCGTCCCCAGCCGTAGAAAACAAGCGCATAGGGGTCAGTCACCGTGTACTGGTCGCCCATGAGCCAAGCGTTGCCGCCGATCAGGCTGTCTATCTCCTGCATGGTTTCCCAGTAGGAGGAGAGGGCCTTGGCCCGGATGTCCTCATGGACCTCGGCGCGATCGGCAAAACGGTAAGGACGAAATCTGGCCCTCTGGAAGATATGCGGTGTGTTCGAGAACCACGCCATCTGCGCAATGCATCGGGCCTGCTCCACAATCTCGGTTGGAAACATTCCGGTATGCGGATTGGTCAACCCGATATAGGTGAGTATGGCGGTGTTTTCTGTGATTACCCTGCCATCCGGTACGATCAAGGCCGGCACTCTGCCACGCGGGTTCACGGCCAGATACTCGGGCGTGAGGTGCTCGCTTTTCGACAGCAGCGTTCGCTGCGGGTTAAACGGCCTGCCCGTTTCTTCCAGGGCGATGTGGGACGCAAGCGAACAGGATCCCGGGCTGTAGAAGAGGATCGGCTCGCCCTTGGCGGTACCCAAATCGTTCGTAGCGGCTTCGGTCATCATAAATCCTTCAGTCATCAACGGAGGCGAAATAGGGTTACGGCGCTGGTCCACGTCAAGCCATGAGCGCGCTCATGATCCGGTCCCGCGTCAATGGCATATCGTGCACGCGCGTGCCGAGCGCATGGGCGACGGCATTGCCGATTGCGGCAGCAGTGGGGCCGCCGGCGCATTCCCCGACGCCCAGCGGCGCATGATCACCTGCCTCGGCAAGCTCGACGCGAATGTTCGGGATCTCTGAGAAACGAATGACGGGATAGCTTTCCCAATCGAGGCTAGCGACCCCCTCGACGCCGAAACGGACTTCTTCGATCAACGACCAACTGATTGCCTGTACGATGTTGCCTTCGATCTGGTTGATGAGCCCGTCGGGATTGATGACTAGGCCGGCATCCACCGCACACCATACATCGGTTACGCTCACGGCCTCGTCCACGTTCACGGCTGCAACAACCGCAGCATAGGCCGAGGAGTTCTTGTAGCGAGCGAGACCGAGACCAAGGCCGCGCCCGTTGCCCCCGGGATCGCGGGACGGCCAGTCGGCCATGGCGGACACCATCTGCAGAACGTGCCGGGCACGCGGATCGGACAATATGGAGAGACGATAAGCAACGGGGTCCTCCCCGGCCCGGGCGGCTAGGTCATCGATCAGGGCTTCGATCGCAAACACGTTCAAGGTGGCACCAAGTCCACGCAGTGAGGAGGTGCGTACCGGCACGTCGTGTACCAGATGGAAATCGATGCGCTTGTTGCCGATGTCGTAAAGCGGAATTCCGTTGCGGGTCGCGCCGCCGCCCCGCTCCAGCGGGATGTCGAATGGCATGCGTTGCGGCGGAGGCTCAGTCAAAGCTTCTGCCGCAAGCAGATAGGCACCGCCCACGCCCGGTCTCTGGCCATGCGTGGCGCTCCAGATCTCCGTTGTCCAGTCCACGGGCAGCCGCTTGTCATCCAGCACTGCGTGCACCGTGACGGCCATTGCAGAAGAGAGCGGTTCGTAGCCGAATTCCTCTTCTCGGCGCCAGACAAGCCGGATTGGCCGATCGGGAAGCTCCAAGGCCACCAAGGCCGCGTCCAGCGCCGCATCGTCGGCACCATTGTGCCCGTAACAACCGGCACCCTGCAGATGATGGCACGCCACCTTGTCAACGGAAAGTCCGAGTGTCTTGGCGATGTTGTCGCGGAGCGGATGCATGCCTTGCCCGTGGGACCAGACGGTCAACTCTCCGTCCCGATAAAGGGCGACTGCGCAAGAAGGAGCAAGCGAACCGTGGGAAAGGAAGGGGCGCGTGAAGCGTGCCGAGACCTGTTCCGGACTGGACGGCGACTTCGGATGGCCCAAGACCGAATCCTCAGACGGCTGGGCAGCAAGCCAGTCGGCGGTCGTTTCTTCGGGTCGAAGGGAGCGGGGATTGTCCCAGACCGCTCGATCGCGTGCGGCAGTGGCGGCAGCGTGGACGGCAGTTTCGTCGCTGCCGACGAACGCCACGAAATTCTCGACGCGGATGATGCGGATGTCGCCGCCCGCGGCACGCCGTACGGCAGCTTCGTCAAGCTGGACAAGACTTGCGTTTCGACCCGGCTGGCGCAAGGTCCTGGCATGCAGCATACCCGGAAGCGTCATATCATGGATGAAACCCGATCCCGTCAACTTGGCAGGCAGGTCCAGCCTTGGAAGCGACGTTCCTACGATCCGGTAGCTGCCGCGAGACTTCGGTACGGCAAGGCCTGTGAGGTCCCGGGCAAGATCAAGCTCGGATGCAATCGTCCAGTAGTCGATCCCGCTTGGCGCCCCGTCCCGGAAAAACTGGCCTTCCGCAACCGTTAGCTGATCAGGAGACGCGTTGATCCGCAAGGCGGCACGGTGGAGTGCCATCGCGCGTACTTCTGCCGCAACGAGGCGGATTGCGGAGCCGGAATGCTCTATGGACCAGCTTGATGCAGTATACCCTTCACCCGGTCCTTCGACGCTGTTGCCGGACATCATCCTGATCTGGTCGAGACGAAGATCCAGTTCTTCGGCAGCGATCTGGGCGAGCGCAGTGAGGACACCTTGACCAAGCTCCACCTTGCCGGTCGCAATGCGAACCGTGCGGTCATCCAGGAACCTGAGCCACCGGTCGAGCCGTGGATTGTCCTTCAAGCTCAAGGGGAGCGGGATCGTCGTCATACCAGCTCGCCTCGCATCCGGGCTGCAGCCTTCAGGACGGCGCGCAGGATGCGGGGGTGCGATCCGCAACGGCAAAGGTTTGCGTCCAGGGCCTCTGCAACCTCTTCAGGGGAAGGGGTCGGATTACGCCCCAGCAGACCTTTGGCCGCGATGATGATGCCGGACAGACAGTAGCCGCATTGTCCCGCCTGCTCGTCGATAAACGCCTGTTGGAGTGGATGCAGGGCACCCGCAGACCCTAGCCCCTCGATCGTGGTGACGGTCCGTCCGACCAGCGTACCAACTTCGCGGCTGCAGGAATATGCCGGGTTATCATCGATCAAGACCATGCATGCGCCACATTGCTCCAGCCCGCAGCCGTAGCGGCTGCCCTTCAGACCGAGATGGTTGCGCAATACGTCGAGCAGCGGCGTGGTTCGGGGAACATCCAGCTCGTGGACCTGCCCATTGACGGTCAGAGCAAAACTGTCATTCATGAGGTGGAATCCGCATGTATTGCCCGCAAGATCATGCCGGTCTCGGCCAAGTGGGTCTGGCCCGCCAGAAAGCGGGCCAGCCTGAACGGTGGTCAGCTTGGTTGCACAAGCCCCGCATCGACTAGCGGTCTGATCGCCTCGATTTCCTGCGAGATGGTGCCGCGCATTTCCTCCGGGGTATTGGCAACGGGGTTCAGTCCGAGGGACGCAAGCTTCTGTTTCGCTTCTGCCGTGTCCATCCACTCGCGGATTGCTTTCTGGATATTTCCGACGATCTGCGGGTCCATGCCTTTAGGTCCGACCGCGCCGAACCAGAGAGTCTGGTCATAACCGGCTAGACCCTGCTCCGCGACGGTCGGCACATCGGGGAGTTCCCCGACGCGCTTCGGGGAGGTAACCGCCACACCGTGTATTTTCCCGTCCTTGATGTGAGGAAGGTAGTTGGACGGCGCATCGAGTGCGAAATCGATGTGGCCGCCGAGCAGGTCCGCCAGCAACGGCGGTGAACCCTTATAGGGGATGTGGCTGAGCTCGATGCCTGTCTCCAAACCGATCAAGGCGGCACAGATATGCCCCTTGGTGCCGGCGCCGGGATTGCCGATATTGACCTTGCCAGGATTGGCCTTGGCATAGGCGATGAGTTCCTGAAGAGTTTTTGCCGGAGCCGTTGCGCTGGCCGTAAGCAATGCAGGGCTTTCGGCGACGACGGTGATCGGGCTGAAATCCACTTCCGGATCATAGGCGAGGTTTGCCTGGACAACCTTGTTCGCCGCGATCGGTGCGCTACCGCTCACCATGATCGTATAACCATCCGGCGCCGAACGAGCGAGCTTGCCGCCGGCAAGTGCGCCGGCCGCGCCGGCGACGTTCTCGATGACGAACTGCTGGCCGAATTTTGCAGTCAGCACATCCGCAACGAGCCTCGCAAGGATGTCGCTTGTGCCCCCCGGTGGGTAAGCAGAGATCACTGTTACAGGTTTGCCGGGCCAAGCCTGAGCCCGAGCTATTCCGGTAGAGGCTGCAAGGGCAAATGCGCCCCCGACCAACACGAATTCGCGTCTATTCATTATCTTTCTCCTCCCAATTCCCCAAGGGTTCTATCCTTCGCCGCGACATTAGCCTCGTTGGTCTTTTAGCGGAAATGTCGGTTCCTCCCGTTCCGCCACCTGAAACGTCCCTCGGCCACTATCCCCGACCTGCAAGCCATTGGTCTTCACCGGCATGGAACGCGCGCAATTGCTCCGGGCGGTCATCCCCCAACAGATCGTGGTTCACTGTCACGCCGCGTGTCTGCTGCACATAGGCGAGGAACTTATAGGACTGCCTCATGCTAGCAAGAAGGTCCCTGTCGATCGGGAGTGTCTGCGAAGCATCGACGGGTTTCATCACGTCACGCTCAAACAGGACTTCGAAACTCAAAAGTTTCCACGCCCCGCCCTCGCGGACGGCACGCGAGAAGAAACGACAGAATACGTGGAAGTCGGCCTCGACGCCATCAAGCAAGATACGATTGAAGATCATCGCCGGGCTCTCGACCGTTGCACGGTCGCCGACCACCTGCGCCAGCGCCGGAAAGACCCAGTGCTTGCCGCTGCTGGATGCGCTCATCCACTTTCGCGTAGCTTCGACATAGGCGGGACCTCCATGTCCCTCGTACCAGCTCGTCCGGACGAACGCATCCTCATGGAAGCAGGCTTCCATGAGGTCGAAGCGGCGCTGATCACGAGCGAAGCGCTCACGACGCACGAGGTCGAAGAGTTCTTCCCGGTCAAGAAGGGCCTCAAGCCGCTCTTTGCTGTTCTGCTGCATGATATGTTCCCGATCATTCTTCCCGATTGTTCTCGCCGCGATGTGAAAGCGCGCTGCGGCACCCTCAGTCTACTTCCTGGAGCCCTTCTTCCCGGACCCTCTTGAACTGCGGTGACACCAGCGAAACAAGCAACAGAACCGCGATCAACAACGTCCCCGCGCTTACCGGACTGGTGAAGAAAACGCTGGCGTCTCCGTGGGAAATCAGCAGCGTGCGCCGGAGGTATTCCTCGGCCATCGGCCCAAGGATCATCGCGAGAATGAGGGGAGCAGGCTCCGCCCCCAACTTGCGGAAGAAGTAACCGAGCACCCCGAACAGCGCCATCATATAGACGTCGAACACGCTGTTATTGATGCTGAACACCCCAATGGTCATGAAAACGCAGATCATCGGAAACAGGAGGTGATACGGGACGGAGATGAGCTTGGCCCAGACGCCGACCAGAGGCAGGTTCAGAAAGAGCAGCATCAGGTTGCCGATCCACATGGACACCACGAGGCCCCAGAAAAGCGCCGGCTGTTGAGACAGGATCTCCGGCCCGGGCTGGATCCCCTGGATGACCAGGGCTCCGATCATCAGGGCCATGGTTGCGGTGCCGGGCAGCCCAAGTG
>JAEYTV010000004.1 GCA_023433855.1 Pseudomonadota bacterium
GCGGGCAGGAGTGCGACGAGAACGATGCGTTATCCCAGGAAAGGCGAGGTGCAGATCTCGGAGGTGGCCAACGGCATCATCGATCCGGTGCTCGCTAAGCGTGCAGGCATCTCGACGGCGCTGCTGGGCTCGTGGGACGAGATCGCCGGCGAGGACTTTGCCGACTGCACCCGCCCGGAAAAGATCGCTTGGCCGCGCAGGGACGGCTATAGCGACAGCGGCTACCAGCCCGGCGTCCTGACGATCGCTTGCGAGGGTGCCCGGGCACTTTTCCTGACCCATGCCCAGGGCGAACTGATCGGCCGCATCAACGGTTTCTTCGGTTTCCCCGCCGTGCGCCAGATCCGTATTGTCCAGAAGCCGGTTGCTGCAACCTTCAAGCACCCGCGCAAGCCGCCACCCCTCAAGGGCGAAGCCGCCAGGCGCCTGGAAACCATGACCGAAGGCATCGAAAGCGAGGCGTTGAAAAAGGCGGTCGAGCGGCTGGGCACGGCTGTCCTGCAGAGAAAGCGCAAGGCGTAAGGTCCGGATCGACGTTCATCCTCGATACAGGACTGATTTGTCACAATTCTTTGAAGGCTTCCCCCTATCCTGAGCTTGTTCGCAGGCGGGGGGCGCGATACGGAAGATAAGATATTCGAGACTTCTCGCACACGGGTGTTCTATGCAGATGAACGATATGACCATTAACAGACGCGCGCTCCTTTGTGGCGTAGCAGCGACTGCGGCCTGGCTTGCGCTTCCCCTGGGGGTCACGCAGGCTTTTGCGCAGGAACTTCCCGAGTCGCAGGGCGACGTGGACATGGCCGAGGCCGTGAAGCCCGGCCCCTTGCCGGAGATGGTGCTCGGCGACGAGAAAGCTCCGGTCACGATCATCGAATATATGTCGATGACGTGCCCGCACTGCGCCAATTTTCACAACAACACCTTCGACGCGATCAAGACCAAGTACGTGGACAGCGGCAAGGTGCGCTTCATCATTCGCGAATTCCCGTTCGATCCGGCCGCGACGGCCGCATTCATGCTGGCCCGCTGCAATCCGCAGAAGCCGGAGGAGCTTGCAACCCCCGCCCAATATTTCCCGATGATCTCGATGCTGTTCAAGCAACAGCGTGCCTGGGCGGCGCCGGCTGACGGGAATGTGCGCAATGCTCTTCTCCAGAGCGTGAAACTGGCCGGTTACTCACAGCAGAGTTTCGAAGCTTGCTTGACGAACCAGAAGCTTCTCGATGAAATAAACGGCGTTGTTAGGCGCGGAGCGGACCAGTTTGGTATCAATTCCACACCGTCTTTCCTGATCGCCGGCAAGAAGTATTCGGGGGACATCTCGGTTGAGTCCATGTCGGCGCTCATCGACAGTCTATTGTGAGCCCGTCGCTCCTGAGCGAGAGGTAAGGGGCGCGGCATGAAGTTCACCAAGCTGCGCCTCGTCGGATTCAAGTCGTTCGTCGAACCCACCGAATTCATCATCGAGCGTGGTCTCACCGGCGTGGTCGGACCCAACGGCTGCGGCAAGTCCAATCTTGTCGAAGCGCTCCGCTGGGTGATGGGAGAAAACTCCTACAAGAACATGCGTGCGTCCGGCATGGACGACGTGATTTTCTCCGGCTCGGGCCATCGGCCGGCCCGCAACACCGCGGAAGTCGGCCTTCACCTCGATAATTCCGACCGCACCGCGCCTGCCGCTTTCAATGATTCTGACGAAATCCAGGTCAGCCGCCGCATCGAGCGGGAATCCGGTTCCGTCTATCGGATCAACGGCAAGGAAGCGCGTGCCAAGGATGTGCAGCTCCTGTTCGCCGATGCATCCACCGGTGCCCGCTCACCCTCGATGGTGGGGCAGGGACGGATCGGTGAACTGATCCAGGCGAAGCCCCAGGCGCGGCGTCAGCTTCTGGAGGAGGCGGCTGGGATTTCCGGCCTGCATTCCCGCCGCCATGAGGCCGAACTGCGGCTTCGTGCTGCCGAGGGCAATCTCGAACGTCTCGAAGACGTGCTCGGGCAGTTCGAAAGCCAGATCGAAAGTCTCAAGCGCCAGGCGCGCCAGGCAAACCGCTTCAGGACTCTTTCTGCGGAGATCCGCACACGCGAAGCGCTGCTCCTTTACATTCGCTGGGTTCAGGCGAGGGACGCGGAGGCAGAGGCACAGGCTGCGCTGAACCAGATCACCGTCGTCGTTGCGGAACGGGCGCAGGCGCAGATGGAAGCAGCCAAGGCGCAGGCGATCGCTGCGCTGAAGCTTCCTGAACTGCGGGAGGAGGAAGCCAAGGCCGGCGCCACCCTCCAGCGCCTGCAGATTGCGCGCGGGCAGTTGGAGGAGGAGGAAAGCCGCCTCCTCAAGCGTCGGGACGAACTGACGCGGCGCCTTGCCCAGTTGGCGGAGGATCTCCGCCGCGAAGAACAGCTGGCAGCCGACAACGCGGCCATCCTCGAAACGCTCGACCAGGAAGAGGAAGAACTGAAGGAGGTCCTGGCGGGCTCCGACGCGGAAGCCGAAGAGATGCGCGACGCCTTGGATGCAGCCGCGGCAGCGCTTGCGGAAAACGAGAAGCTGTTTGCCGCAATCACCGGCGAACGTGCCGAAGCAGCGGCGGCCCGCAACCAGCTCGAACGCCTTATTCGAGATCTTGCCGAGCGTCGCCAGCGTCTTGAGAGACAGTCAGCCGATGCCACGGAAGAGCTCCGTTCCATCGAGGGGCGGCTTGCGGCCTTAGATGATCCGGCCGAGCGGCGTGAGGCAATGGAAGCGGCCGAGATGGCTGTCGAGGAGAGCGCCATCCGCGCGGAGGATGCCGAGGCGACCCTGGCGGCCGCCCGTGCGCGCGAGATGCATGCCCGCACGCCGCTTGAAGAGGCTCGCACGGAGCTGAATGCGCTCGAAACCGAAGCGCGCACGATCTCGAAAATGCTGGCGGCCGGCGCCGCCTCCGGAAGTTTCGTGGCCGTTGCCGAGATGATCCGGGTCGATCGCGGTTTCGAGGCGGCTCTCGGGGCGGCTCTCGGGGACGATCTTGAAAGTCCGGTTGACAGTTCCGCCGCGACCTACTGGACCTCGAACGGAGACGGCGCGGGCGATCCGCCTTTGCCGGCTGATGTCCTGCCGCTGATTTCCCATGTCACCGCCCCGCCTGAGCTTTCCCGCCGTCTACGGCAGATTGGTGTTGTCGCGGAAGCCGATGCCCGTCGCCTCATGCCTCTCCTGCAGCCTGGGCAGCGGCTCGTCACCAGGGACGGAGCATTGTACCGCTGGGATGGGCATGTCACCGGCTCGGAAGCCCCGGGCGCGGCAGCGCTCAGGCTTTCACAGAAGAACCGCTTGTCCGAGCTGGAAGGAGAGATCGACGAGGCCCGGATCATCTTGTCGGAAGCAGAAGCAGTCCTTGCGGCAGCGACCTTAGAGGTCGGTGCCGAGGAGCGGCGGCTTGGGGAGGCTCGTGAACACGGTCGGCTTTCCGCCCGCAGGTTGTCCGACGCCAGAGACGCGCTTGCTGCGGCCGAGCGCGCTGCGGGTGACCTGATGCGGCGCCGCGACGTGACCGCCGAGGCACTGAGCCAGCTCGTAGCGCAGATCGGGGACGTGGCCGCTCAGCAGGAGAATGCGCGCGTCGAGCTGGAGAACTCGCCGGATATCTCGGGTGTCGAGGCGCGGCTTCGCGAACAGCAGGCGGTGGTCGCGGCCGATCGCGGCCGGGTGGCCGAGGCACGAGCCCGCTACGAGGGGCTCAGCCGGGATGCCGAGGCGCGTAGGCGTCGCCTTGTGGCAATCGGACAGGAGCGCGCATCATGGCTTGCCAGGGGCGAGAATGCTGCCAGCCACATCGCGAATCTGCGCCACCGGGAAGAGGAGGCGCGGGAGGAGATCGCGGATCTTGAAACTGCGCCGGAGCAGTTCGATGAAAAGCGGCGCGCCCTGCTCGGTGAGTTGCAGCGCGCCGAAAAGTCTCGCCGAGACGCAGCCGACCGGCTGGTGCATGCCGAGGCCCGCCAGCGCGATGCGGACCAGCTTGCCGCCGTCGCGCTTTCCGAGCTCGCCGAAGCCCGTGAACGGCGTGGCCGGGCTGAAGAACGACTGGTGTCGGCCGCGGAAAAGCGTCATGACAGCGAGACCCGCATCCGGGAGACGCTGGATGTGGCGCCGCACGAGGTGCCGCGGCTCGCCGGTATCAGGCCCGATGGACCCATGCCGGATATCCGCGAGATCGAGCGTGAAGTTGATCGATTCAGGCTGGAGCGGGAGCGCCTCGGGGCAGTGAACCTGCGTGCCGAAGAGGAGCAGAAGGAGCTTTCCGACAAGCTCGATACGCTGATGCGGGAGCGCACCGACGTCATCGACGCGATCCGCAAGCTGCGTGGTGCCATCCAGAACCTCAATCGCGAGGGAAGGGAGCGTCTGCTGGCTGCTTTCGATGTGGTGAACTCCGAGTTCCAGCGTCTCTTCACCCACCTCTTCGGCGGCGGCACGGCTGAACTGCAACTGATCGAATCGGACGATCCGCTGGAAGCAGGCCTCGAGATCCTGGCCCGTCCGCCCGGCAAAAAGCCGCAGACTATGACATTGCTCTCCGGTGGTGAGCAGGCCTTGACGGCCATGGCACTGATCTTTGCCGTCTTCCTGACCAACCCGGCGCCCATCTGCGTGCTGGACGAGGTGGATGCGCCGCTGGATGACCACAATGTCGAGCGCTATTGCAATCTCATGGATGAGATGGCAGCTTCTACCGAGACGCGTTTCGTTATCATCACACATAATCCGATAACGATGGCGCGTATGAACCGCCTGTTTGGCGTGACGATGGCGGAGCAGGGCGTCTCCCAGCTTGTTTCGGTGGACCTTCAGACGGCGGAACTCATTCGAGAAGCAAGCTGATGGTTAGGGTGTGTAGGTAAAAAATACCCGCCAATACGTTGAATCACCCATTTGGGGGATGCAATTTCTGAGCTATTGTTATCTTGTTGGGCGCAGAGAGGGATGCAGCCTCTACACGTTCCAAGCGTTATATTGCAATTCCGACCCCCCGTTCGGGTTTCCTGTCCCGGACGGAAAGCTTTGCGGGGCCGCCTGTGATCCGGCCCCGCAAAGCTTTGCTCCCTTATCCGTTCGTGATGTGTCGGCCGGGTTGCTGCGGCGCAGCATAATACCGCCGCGATCCGTTTTCAAACTGCCGCAAAACCTGTAGTTATCTCGAAAAGTCTTTGCGGGGTTGGAGAGCAGCATGACGAAGTGGGTCTATCGCTTGGGCGGAGGAGAAGCGGAGGGCCGGGGGAGCGAGATAGAGCGCCTCGGCGGCAAGGGCGCCAATCTTGCCGAAATGGCACGTCTTGGCCTGCCTGTTCCCCCCGGACTGACCATTATCGCTGACGCGTGCACCTTCTATTTCGGGAACGGGCGAACCTTTCCGGAGGAGCTGAAAAGGCAGGTTCTCGAAGGCCTCGCCCACATGGAAGCGCTGACGGGGAAGACATTCGGCGGTGACGTGAGGCCGCTCCTTCTGTCGGTGCGTTCCGGGGCGCGGGCCTCTATGCCAGGGATGATGGACACCGTGCTGAACCTCGGCCTGAACGATAGGACCGTCCAGGCGCTTGGCCATGATGCGGGCGACGCGCGATTTGCCTGGGACAGCTATCGGCGCTTCATCCAGATGTATGCCGACGTGGTGATGGGGCTTGATCACGAGGTTTTCGAAGAGATCCTCGAGGATGAAAAGGCTCGTCTCGGCCATGAATACGACACGGATCTTTCGGCTGACGAATGGCAGCATGTGGTTTCGCTCTACAAGCTGGTGATTGAAGAGGAATTGGGCGAGACCTTCCCGCAGGACACTCACGTGCAGTTGTGGAAGGCGATTGCAGCGGTCTTTTCCAGCTGGATGAACCCACGCGCAGTGACCTATCGCACCCTTCATCGCATTTCGCAGGAGTGGGGAACTGCCGTTAATGTCCAGGCCATGGTCTTTGGCAATCTCGGTTCCTCGTCGGCCACGGGTGTCGCCTTCACCCGCAATCCGTCCACTGGAGAGAAGGCGCTTTATGGCGAGTTCCTGGTGAATGCCCAGGGCGAGGATGTCGTGGCTGGCATCCGGACGCCGCAGTCGATCACCGAGGAAGGGCGGATCGCCTCGGGATCCGAAAAGCCTTCGATGGAGAAACTGATGCCGGAGGCCTTCTCCGAGTTCAGGACCATCTGCGGGAGGCTCGAGGCTCACTATCGCGACATGCTCGACCTGGAGTTCACGATCGAGCGCGGCAGGCTGTGGATGCTCCAGGCCCGTTCCGGCAAGCGCACCACCCGTGCAGCCATGAAGATCGCCGTCGACATGGTGGAGGAAGGCCTGATCACCGAAGAAGAGGCAATCTGCCGCATCGAGCCGCCATCCCTCGACCAGCTCCTTCATCCGACGATCGATCCGCGCGTCGAGCGGCATGTGATCGGCTCCGGCTTGCCGGCGTCTCCGGGGGCTGCAACCGGCGAGATCGTCTTTACCGCCGACGACGCCGTGCAGGCGGAGGCAGAAGGACGCAAGGTGATCCTGGTCCGCATCGAGACCAGTCCGGAGGACATTCACGGCATGAACGCCGCCGAAGGCATCCTCACCACGCGCGGCGGCATGACGAGCCATGCGGCCGTTGTTGCCCGCGGCATGGGAATCCCGTGCGTCGTGGGAGCGGGATCGATGCGCGTCGACCTGCGCAACGAGGTCCTGACCGGCGTTGGGGGAATGACGCTGAAGCGGGGCGACACGGTGACGATCGACGGTGGTTCGGGTCAGGTGTTGAAGGGTGCCGTCCCCATGATCCGGCCCGAACTGTCCGGCGACTTCGGGAAACTGATGACATGGGCCGACAAGAGCCGCCGCATGTCCGTTCGCACCAACGCAGACACACCTCAGGATGCGCGTGCCGGACGGTCTTTCGGCGCGGAGGGCATCGGCCTTTGCCGTACCGAGCACATGTTCTTCGAAGGAGACCGTATCCAGGTCATGCGCGAGATGATTCTCGCCGAAGACGAGAAGGGGCGGCGGCAAGCCCTCGACAAGCTCCTGCCGATGCAGCGTTCGGACTTCGCCGAACTCTTCACCATCATGCATGGCATGCCGGTAACGATAAGGCTGCTTGACCCGCCGCTGCACGAATTCCTGCCCAAGACGGAGGCTGAGATTGCCGAGGTGGCCAAGGCAATGGACATGCCGCCGGCATTCCTCGCCCGCCGGATCGATGCGATCCACGAGTTCAATCCGATGCTGGGCCATCGGGGTTGCCGCCTGGCGATCTCCTATCCCGAGATCGCGGAAATGCAGGCGCGAGCCATTTTCGAGGCGGCAGTGGTCGCCGCCAAGCAGACAGGTGAGCCGGTGGAGCTCGAGATCATGGTTCCGCTGGTCGGGCTGCGCACGGAACTCGATTATGTGAAGGCCGTCATCGACCGCGTTGCCGAGGACGTGGGCAGGGAAAGCGGTACAGCTATCGGCTATCTTGCCGGGACCATGATCGAATTGCCGCGCGCGGCGATCCGCGCCCATGTCATTGCAGAAACCGCTGAGTTTTTCTCATTCGGCACGAATGACCTTACCCAGACGACATTCGGCATTTCCAGAGACGATGCGGCCTCCTTCATTTCGACCTATCAACGCAAAGGCATCATCGAGCACGATCCGTTCATATCGCTTGATTTCGATGGAGTGGGCGAACTGATCCGAATGGCGGCGGAACGGGGGCGGCGCACCCGCAACGATCTCAAGCTCGGCATCTGCGGGGAGCATGGCGGGGATCCGGCCTCCATCCGGTTCTGTGAGGAAGCGGGCCTCGATTATGTCTCCTGCTCGCCGTTCCGAGTACCCATCGCCCGGCTTGCGGCCGCCCAGGCCGCCATCGGGCGGAAACGGCGCGATCTCTCCGCCTAGTGCCGATTGCGAGCGGCGGCACGGTCGGGGTCGCGATAGCTGGGAGCCAGGCCGGAACGATAGGAGCCGGAAACCCGGAGCCTCGCCGACCATGTCGGGGCGGATGCGGTCATTTCCGCTCGACGATCACCCGCCGCTCGACCACCATGGGATGCCACATGAAGCTGTTGCTGGCGCGGATGTGCGCAGCACGCGATTCTGCTCGGCGGTCGAGCTCCAGATCGAGCATGCAACGGCCCATGGCTTCACTTCCCCGTCGGAAACCGTAGCCGGCGCAGGTGGTTTCGTCGGCCGCCCGTCGCTCCTCCGGTGTCATCGTCTGGCACGCGGCCAACAGGGCGCAAAGCGAAACAGGTGCAAGCAGGTGATAGAGACGCATGCGAGGACTCCTTCCTTATGCCCAACTCATTACGAGGATTCCATTTCCGGCCCAGCTGTTTTACACATGATTGCATGTCGTCCGGAAGTGGGGCCGTTTCTGGCCGGGACATGTGTTGAGACAGAGGCGCGACGGCGACAGACGTCAACCCGGTCGCAACAAACCCTAGCGGAGCTTGCTTGATCCCATGACCGTCCGTTTTGTCCGGCCTGTTTCCTATTCGGCCTATGCGGCGCGCAGGCTCGGTCTCTCGGCGCTGGTGCTTTTTGCCCTCGCGACGGCGGTGCATCGCTTTGGGCCGCTCACGAGCCCGGATTTTCTGTCCCTTGCCTTTTTGTCGGCAGCGATCGCGGCAGCTTCGATCCCTCTGTCCGTCCTGGGGCTCATTCGCCTGTGGCAGGTCGGGGCAGAGGGCGGCGTCGCAGCCGCAAAAGGCCTGTTCTATGCGGCGGTGCCGCTTGCCGTGGTGGTGACAGGCGCCTTTTATTACTACACGCTCCCGGCAATTTACGACATTTCGACGGATCTCGCCGATCCCCCGCCATGGGTGGCCGAACCGCAATGGGGTCAACAGTGGCTGCCGCGTCCCACCGCCGTCACGCCGGCCGACCGTCGCGCCCAGATTGCTGCATATCCCGGTCTTACCGGCCGACGTTACGATGGCGCGCTGGACCGGGTGTACGACGGGGTCCAGAAAGCGGCGTTGTCTGCGCGCATGTCGATCACCAGGAGCGAGGGTGTGGAACTGATTGCGCCTGACATTGCCGAACGCCCGGCGCCAGCGGACGAACAGGCACCCGTTCCCGATGTTGCCCCCATACCCTTGTCTCGGCCGGAGCCCTCGCTTTCGCCGCTCTTCGGGAGCGTCGGTGACGTCCTGCTGCAGGGGGAGGTGAGAACCCTGGTTATGGGACTGAGATTCGATTTCGTCATCCGCCTTCGTGAGGAGGCTGAAACGACCTCGGTCGATATCCGTGTTGCCTCCCGCTACGGGCCGCATGACCTTGGCATCGGCGAAGGGATTGCCGAGAACTTCCTCGATATCCTCGATGCGCAACTGCTCGGGATCGCCGGCAACTGACACTATGCGAGCCAGAAGGCTCCCGACAGCGCAGGTTCGCCCTCCGTCACGACCCGGCCCTTCTCTACGAGGTCTTCGAGATGGGCAAGCACCGACAATGCGGCGGCGCCGTGAAGGCGCGGATCGGTGCTGGCGTAGATCACCTTGACCATGTCGCCGATCAGCCGGTCGCCGGCGCGGATGCGCTCCAGCACGGCTCGCTCGCGCATGCGGCGGTGGGTTCTCAGCCCCCTCAGGAAGGGTGCCGGTTCTCTCACCGGACCGCCATGACCGGGCAGGAACATGCGGTCGTCGCGCCTCAGCAGCGTCTCGACGGATCTCATGAAGTCGGCCATGGAGCCATCCGGCGGTGCGACGATCGTGGTGGCCCATGCCATGACGTGATCGGCTGAAAACAGCAGTCCCGTCCCTTCGAGTGCGAAGGCCGAGTGATTGGCCGTGTGACCTGGCGTATGCACCGCCGACAGCGCCCACTCGTCTGTCTCTATGGTCTCGCCATCCCCGAGCACGACATCGGGCACGAACTGGGTGTCGGAGCTTTCGGCGAAGGGGTTCAGCTCCCCGGCATGTAGAGGCCGGGCGGCCCGATGCGGGCCTTCCGCGACGGTCAGAGCCCCGGTCGCGTCCTTGAGGCGGCGGGCAAGCGGGGAATGGTCGCGATGGGTATGGCTCACGATGATGTGCGAGACCCGGCGCCCTTTCTGTGCTGCCATCAGCGCATCGAAATGCGCCTCGTCCTCCGGGCCCGGGTCGATCACCGCGACCGACGAGGCGCCAATGATGTAGGTGTTCGTCCCGTGGAAGGTGAAGGGTGAGGGATTGTTGACGGTAAGCCGCTGCACGTTCGGGGCGACCGAGACGGGACTGCCGTATGCGGGGGAGAAGTCGCGGTCGAAGATGATGTCCTCTGCCATTCCGGTTGGCGCCCGTGCGATTTGATTGTTGCTGGACATCTAGCATCGCTCCAGTGGGGATGCACCGAAAAAACCGGCCGCAAAAAAGTGGGTTTCCCGACAGTTAGAGATTGAGAGCCACGGAAAGCTTTGCTAGAGCAGGCTCGCCGGAGCGTGGTGGCAAGACCGCGCATCCTGATGGGGCGTAGCCAAGCGGTAAGGCAGCGGTTTTTGGTACCGCCATCCCCTGGTTCGAATCCAGGCGCCCCAGCCAAGCCTCCGCAGGTCCATGCCGTATACGCAGGTTACCGTTTATCCCGAGACATAGGTAAAACTTCTGTACCGAACGAGTTCGGCAGCCGGGGACTTCGCGTCTGCGCATGCAAAACGTTGCGAGGCAAGGGCAGGCTCCACAGGGTTGCTTGAGGGCATCGTGGCCCTATTTCCGCCGCTTGCCGATCATCGCGATGTTTCGCGCGGCAAGGCGAAGGAGAGGGAATGTTCCAGAGGCGGGGGTATGGTTATTCATGGACGCGACGACGCAGCGATCCCTATCTCTACTTTCCGGTCCTGATCGTTGCCGGCCAGGTCGGCGTTCTGCTGCTGCTGGACCGACATTGGTTTTGTACCTGCGGATCGATACGCCTGTGGCAGGGCGTGCTGGATCCGCGTCAGAATTCGCAGCAACTGACGGATCATTATTCGCTTCTGCATCTTGCGTTTGGTGTGGGGCTGTTCGTGTGGCTGAATGCGATCAGGCCGCACTGGACGCTGGTCCGTCTCGCTACCTACGCGGTAGCCAGCAGCGCCTTGTGGGAAATCTTCGAGAACCTGCCCTTGATCATTCACCTCTTCGGCAATGACGGCAGCGGCCGACATTACTCGGGAGACAGCGTCGTCAATTCCCTGTCCGACACCTTCTTTGTGCTGCTTGGCTTCCTGCTCGCCTCGCGCCTTTCCACCGGCCTGGCCATCGCCGCCATACTTTTCCTGGAGATTGCCACTTACGTGACGATCGGCGACGGTGTGGTCGCAGGTTTCCTGCGCATTGCCGGCTTGCCAACAAACACAGGCTAGACGGGTCGAATGCCCGTGAGCCTTGAAGAAGAGGCCGTGCTGGCCACATAGAGGGTTTTGGAAGCTTGGATCTCCTTTGCACTTCGCGTTGATTTGCCCGCCGTTCAAGAGCCACCTGGCTGTCTTCGCAACAGTTGGCAGAGCGCTCGTGCGTCGGGGCCATCGCGTCAGTTTCCTCGTAAACAAGGGGGCAGAGCAGGGCCTCGACGTCGATTTTCACGTTCAGCCTGTGGAGGGAACCGACAAGCGTCAGCTGGACAAGATCATTCATCGAGCATCACGCCCAGGCGGTGTCTTGGGCATTTTGCGTACGGTGCACGATGGCGCCGTGCTGACGGACGCATTCTGCCAGCGTGCGCCAATCTACATGAGGTCCTTGGGCGTGGACGCGATATTGGGCGATCAGATGGAGCCGGCGGCAGGACTTATCGCGCGGCATCTCGATCTTCCGCTGCTATCCATTGCCTGCGCCTTGCCGGTGGAGCGTGATCACGGCATCCCGCTTCCGTTCCTGTCGTGGCCGTACGATCCAAGCCCGGAAGGTATGCGCCGAAACAGGGGAGGCGAGCGTGTCGCGAGGCTTCTGCTGACAGAGCAACGGCGGCTGCTCCGGCGATGGGCCTCTCGCATGGGCTTGCGGCATCCCATCGAAGATCTTCAATCTTGCATATCGGAGAAGGCGACGATCGCGCAGACGACAGCCGCCTTCGATTTTCCACGGATGACCAGCAGCAACCGCCTCCATCCGGTCGGGCCCCTGCGAAGCGATCATGAAGCCGAAGAGCTTCCCTTCGCTGTGGATCCCGACAGGCCGTTCGTGTTCATGTCGCTCGGAACACTTCAGGGGCATCGCTACCGGTTGTTTCGAGCCGCCGCGGTCGCCTGCCGGCAGCTCGGTGTGCAGTTGCTCGTCGCCCATTGCGGGGGCTTGGATCGGCAACAGGAAGACGCCTTGGGTGCGACCTGGGTGACCAGTTTTGCGCCGCAAAGGGCGGTCCTCGAGCGGGCCGATTTGTGCATCACGCATGGGGGCCTCAACACGGTGATGGATGCGCTCGAGTTTGCCACCCCGCTCCTCGTGCTACCCATAGCCTTCGATCAGCCGGGCGTTTCGGCGCGCATCGTCCATCATGGTCTCGGCTTGCGCCTATCGCCACATTTCGTGACTGCCGCAAAGATGAGAAAAGCGATTGAAATACTGCTTGCCGATCCGGGCTACGCCAACGGGGCAAGGGAGGTCGGTCGGTCCGTTTCTGCCGCAGGTGGCCTCCGCAAGGCGATCGAAATCATCGAAACCGCGCTCGGGCAGTGAAGCCTTCCATGCAAGGAACGCTCATCGGCCCTCCTGACGCGAACGCCTCGGCGCGCTGGAGTCATCGTCCACCGCAGCCTCCTGAGCCGGCCAGGTCATCCCCACCGCCATCTGATGGATTGATTGCAGCATGAGGCGGATTGGCTCCTCCTCGACGCGACATCGCGTCAAAGCGGAATTGGCGCATTCGAGATGAAGTTGGTAGGCAAGGCGTGTGCCAGCCTCTCCTCTGTCGCTGATCATGGTGGACTTGCCGATGTCCTTGCCGATGTCCTTGCCCAGGTATCCGGGGGCCGCCGTCGCATCCAGAAGGTCATCAAGGGCCTGAAACGCGGAACCGATGTGGAATGCAAGCTCCAGGAGACCGGCAGCTTCCTCTTTGCGGTGATCACTCAGGATGGAAGCCATTTCTGCCATTGCAGCAAAGAAGGTGCCTGTCTTCAGCCAGTTTTTCTGCTCGACGTCTATCGGTGGCTCGGGCGTACTGCTCAGGTCCACCTCTTGGCCTGCCGCCAGCCCGGTGTGGCCAATTGCGTGGCAAAGAACTGAAACGAGCCGTGCTCTCTTTTCGGAACTGACACCTTCTACCGAGGCAAGGATGTTCATGCCGCGTGTCAGCAACGAGATCGCCGCAAGGATGGCGGTCGCTTCTCCGAAAACCATGTGAGTCGTGGGCTTTCCGCGCCGACGCTCTGCATTGTCCATGGAAGGCAGGTCATCCAGGATCAATGAGGCGGTATGAACCATCTCCAGGGCACAGCCGATGTCGATCGCAGCCTCCTGACGATCTCCCTGCGACACAGTCAACACGAACAGAACGGGCCGGAACCTCTTGCCCCCGCCAAGCAGGGCATGACGCATTGCTGCCACGAGATTTGGCGGAGCATAACCGCTCTCGAGCAACAAGATGTCCAGTCTCTCTTCGACGCGGGCCTTCAGTGTTTGGATCGCCGTCGAAAAGGTTTCATGCGATGTGTTCTTCTGCATCCATCCCGCTTGCAGATCAGACTCCACCCATTCGGCCTCGGTGATATAAAATGGTGAGAGTGTGGAGGACATTCAAAAAGCCTAACCTATATCGTAGTTGAACGCCGGCTTTCCGGTCTCCATTCCTTATCTGTGGCACGCGCGGCCAGTTGAAAGAAGCAGATGCTCGCTGAACGAAAAAAACAACATCTTGATATCGTTCTGGCCGGCGGCGCCGCTTCCGGAAGTATACGTACTGGGTTCGAGGCAATCCGTTTCGAGCATGTGGCGTTGCCTGAACTCGACATGGCAGCCATTGATTTATCGACGGAATTTCTCGGCAAGCGGATCTCCGCGCCGTTCCTCGTGAGTTCAATGACAGGGGGAGCGGAGCAGGCGGAACGAATCAATCACAATATCGCTATCGCCTGCGAAGCGGTTCGCATTCCCTTTGCGGTTGGGTCTCAGCGCGTTGCCATCGATACCAATGCCGACTGGGGAATAAACCTCGACCTGCGGCGTCTCGCCCCTTCGGTTCCCATCCTCGCCAATATAGGGGCCGCGCAGCTCAACACGGGATATGGCATCGATCAGGCACGCAGAGCGATAGAGATGATCGACGCGGACGCGCTGATCATCCACCTCAACCCGTTGCAAGAAGCTGTTCAACCGGAAGGAGACCGAAACTGGAGTGGACTGACGAGCAAGATCGAGCTGGTCTGCGAGGCCCTTCACGTTCCGGTCGTGGTGAAAGAGGTGGGCTATGGCATCTCCCCTTCGGTTGCCAAGAAGCTCATCACGGCCGGCGTGAAGATCATCGATATCGCCGGAGCCGGAGGCACAAGCTGGGCGGCAGTCGAGGCCCTGCGCGCCAGAACCCCGGCCGAGGCCGCTGTCGCCTCTGCGTTCTATGAGTGGGGGCAACCCACGGCGCACGCGATCATGGCCCTCCGCAAAGCCTGCTCCGAAGCATTCATCATTGGTTCGGGCGGCATCCGCACCGGTGTTGATGCCGCCAAGGCTATTCGAATGGGCGCAGATCTCGTCGGGCAGGCTGCGTCTGTCCTGCAGTCGGCCACCGCTTCGCCGGAAGCCGTTTCACAGCATTTCCAGATCATGGTCGAGCAACTGCGCGTCGCTTGCTTCTGTACCGGATCATCCACTTTGGCGGACCTGCGTCGGGCAAGACTGGAGGATGATCCGTTCGGGCAATGAGCCATGCAATTGAGCCAGCACCCGGTAAGGCGATTTCAGGCCGAGACACTGCGGCCTGCCGTTACGTCTGGTCGTCGACCGTAAAGAGGACAAGGCTTGACGGGTAATCTCCCCCTGGTGCTGGTCGGAGCCGGTCTCGCGAGCGCCATCATTGCGCAGCGCCTCTCCATCCTCGGTCTGCCGCGCCGGATCCTGATCCTGGAGGCGGGGACGAAACCGTTTGGCGAGCATACGTGGTCGTTCCACGATGCGGACGTGGACCCTGCCGACATGACTTGGCTTGCGCCGATGATCGCCTATCGCTGGAATGGCCAGTCTGTCCGGTTCTCCAGCCACGTACGTCACCTGTCTTCAGGCTATTCATCACTGACTTCCCGTTCCGTCGTGGATGCCATCGATAGGCTCGACAACGTCCAGGTGCGCATGCAGACGCCGGTCTCCTCTCTGTCTGCGCGTCATGTCACCTTGGCTGATGGATCCGTGGAGCAGGCCTCCTGTGTGATCGATTGCCGCGGCTATCAGCCGAGCAATGCGATGGTTCTCGGTTTTCAGAAGTTTCTTGGTCTGGAGGTCGAGCTCCGTCAGCCGCACGAACTGGTCCATCCCGTGATCATGGATGCGACCGTTGAACAACGCGACGGCTACCGGTTTGTGTATCTGCTGCCCCTTTCGCCGATGCGCGTGCTGATTGAGGACACCCGATATTCCGAACAGGCTACGCTGGATGAGGAAGCTCTGGGACAGGACATCGTCTCCTATGCTTTGGCGCAGAACTGGTCGATTGACCGCATCGTCCGCCAGGAAAAGGGCGTTCTCCCGATCACGCTGGCGCATGACTTCGACAGGTTCTGGGCTTCATCGCCTGCAGATATTCCAAAGGCCGGCATGCGGGCCGGTCTGTTCCACCCGACCACCGGCTACAGCCTTCCCAATGCGGTGCAGGTTGCCAATCTGATCGCCCGACGATGGCCGGCAGGCAGCGCTGAGCTGGCCGAGGCGATCCGACACCATGCTGCCGCGCAACATCGACGACAGAGATTCTACCGCCTGCTCAATCGGATGCTGTTTCTGGCCGCCGAGCCAGATCGCCGACATCTCGTGCTGGAACGTTTCTACAGGCTTCCGACGCCGGTGATCGAGCGCTTCTATGCTGGCAGGACCAGTGCCGGCGACATGGTCCGGATCCTCGTCGGAAAACCTCCCGTCCCTATCCATCGTGCGCTCGCAAGCCTGCGCGAGGCGCCTCTGCTGAAACTGGAGCCTCATGAGTAACCATCCCAGAACCGCTGCAGTGATCGGTGCCGGCTTCGGTGGGCTCGCACTGGCGATCCGGCTCCAGAGCGCCGGCATACAAACCACTGTCTTTGAAAAGCGCGACAAGCCGGGGGGGCGTGCCTATGTCTATACCGACGATGGCTTCACGTTCGATGCCGGTCCGACCGTCATCACGGATCCCGACTGTCTTGAGCAGCTTTGGGCGCTGTCCGGCCGACGCCTGTCCGATTACGTGACGCTGCTGCCGGTGACGCCATTCTACCAGTTGTGCTGGGAAGATGGGTTTCGCTTCGACTATGCCAGCGACCAGGAGGCGATCGACCGGCAGATCGCGGAGAAGTCGCCGGATGACGTTGCCGGCTACCATCGATTTCTCAGTTACTCGGAAGATCTTTACCGAGAAGGCTACGAGAAACTCGGCACAGTCCCGTTCCTGAATTTCTGGTCTATGATAAAGGTGGCGCCACAACTGATGCGGCTGGAGAGCTACCGAAGCGTGTATTCCAAGGTCAGCCAGTTCATCAAGGACGATCAGCTGCGCCAGGCCTTCAGCTTTCACTCGCTGCTTGTCGGTGGCAACCCGTTCAGGACATCCTCCATCTACGGGTTGATCCATGCGTTGGAGCGCAAGGGTGGGGTCTGGTTTGCCAAGGGTGGCACAGGCGCCCTTATCGCCGGAATGGTCAAGCTGTTCGAGGATCTGGGCGGCAGGCTGCATTTGAACGCCGAGATCGACCGCATCGAGGCAAAGGACAATCATGTAACCGCGCTCGTCCTGAATGACGGCAGCCGTCATGCGTTTGACCAGATTGCCTCCAATGCGGATATCGTGCACACCTACAAGCACATGTTGCGGGAAACCTCCCGCGGTCGGTCCAACGGGCGTGCGTTGGAGAAGAAGAGCTTTTCGATGTCGCTCTTCGTTGTCTATTTCGGGCTGAAAACGAGCCGTCCCGAGCTCAAGCACCATATGGTGCTGTTCGGCGCCCGCTACCGCGAACTGATTACGGAAATCTTTGGCGCCAAGGGCCTGGCCGAAGACTTTTCCCTTTACCTGCACGCTCCGTCCGTGACCGATGACAGCCTGGCTCCTCCCGGGTCCAGCGCCTATTACGTGCTGTCGCCAGTGCCGCATCTCGGCACCGCAGACATCGATTGGGACGTTGAGGGGCCAAGATACCGGGACCGAATCCTGAAATACCTCAACGATCACTACATCCCCGGCCTTCTGGATGACCTGGTGACGACGCGGCATTTTACGCCTTTTGATTTTCGCGATGAACTGAATGCCCATCTCGGCTCCGCCTTTTCGGTCGAACCGATCCTGACCCAGAGTGCATGGTTCAGGCCCCATAACCGCGATGACCGGATCCCCAACCTCTATATCGTGGGAGCTGGCACCCATCCGGGGGCCGGGATCCCCGGCGTGGTCGGATCGGCGAAGGCGACGGCGGGCCTGATGATCGAGGATGCGCCGCCATGAACGATGCC
>JAEYTV010000006.1 GCA_023433855.1 Pseudomonadota bacterium
AACATACGGAACGCCCGATCGAACATCGTGCCCATAAGCGCCCCGAGGATCATGCTCCGGAACTCGTAGTCTATGAAGAAATGCACAACGCAGGCGTCTGGTGAACCGTTCGGGGCCGGTTCGAATCGCCACCGGTTGTCCAGATATTTGAAGGGACCCTCGATGTACTTGACGTCGATCGCCTGCTCGGGCGGATTGAGCAGGACCTGGGTCGTGAATGTTTCCCGTATGGCCTTGTACCCAACCGTCATGTCGGCAACCAGAAGGGTCTTGCCGTCGCGTTCCTTGCGGGAACGGATCGCTAGGGACTCGCAAAGCGGCAGGAATTCCGGGTATCTCTCGATGTCAGCGACGAGCGCATACATCTGTGCGGCGCTGTGTTTAACCGGACGGCGGATTTCGAACTTTGGCATGTCTCGCAGTTAAGGTCCTTGGCCCAGAAGATCAAGGCGTTCACGCACGTCTCGCACGATTTCCGGATGACAAAGGCTATCGCTTTCACCCCTCTTCGGCCCGGCAGGACTCGCTGTCTGCGTCCACGTCCCCCGTCCTACGATGCGGGTGAGTTAGCGGCGTGATCTGTTGATGACCGCCAGCGTTCAGAATAAGTTGATTTAACGTGCGGGTTGGGTGGCTGTAGGTGCTGATGCGTCTATCGGCCTCACGGCGCAGATTGAAGAACAGCAGACAAGACGCATCCGAAAGAAGTATCCATGGACGATTTTTCTCAGATGATAAGACTGCTTGAATCCGCCAGACAGCTGGCGGAAATGAACGAGCTGCCGATGCTGAGCTATTTCATCGAGATGGCCAAGGCGGAAGCACGCGGCCACCGCTTCACCTTGAGGGACAGGCGCCGTGGACAGAGCAAGACCGAAAAGAAGGACGCCGCTGAATAAAGAGAGATGGCCGGCTGACGCCTACTCCGCGGCAGCCAGCAACTTCCTCTCCCGTGCAGCCCTCAGTCGCGCGAAGTCGTCCCCCGCGTGATGCGACGAGCGGGTCAGGGGGCTGGACGACACCATCAGGAAGCCCTTGGTATAAGCCACCGTCTCGTAGGACGTGAACTCTTCCGGCGTGACGAAACGTTCGACCTTATGGTGCTTGCGGGTCGGCTGCAGATACTGGCCGATGGTCAGGAAGTCGACGTCGGCGGTGCGCAGATCGTCCATCAACTGCAGCACTTCGTTGCGCTCTTCACCGAGTCCGACCATGATGCCGGACTTGGTGAACATCGTCGGATCAAGTTCCTTGACCCTCTGCAGGAGGCGGATCGAATGGAAATATCGCGCGCCGGGGCGAACAGTCAGGTAGTTGCCGGGCACCGTTTCCAGGTTATGGTTGAAGACATCCGGCTTTGCAGCGACAACGCGCTCGAGCGCGCCCGGCTTCTTCAGGAAGTCAGGAGTGAGGATCTCGATCGTCGTGTTCGGTGACGCGACCCGGATCGCCCAGATCACCTTCTCGAAATGCTCGGCACCACCGTCCTCAAGGTCGTCACGGTCGACGGAGGTGATGACGACATGCTCGAGGCCCATCTGCTTGACGGCCTTGGCGACGTTTTCCGGCTCAAACGGGTCCAGCGCATTCGGCTTGCCGGTTGCGACGTTACAGAAGGCGCAGGCACGCGTGCAGATCTCGCCCATGATCATGAAGGTGGCGTGCTTCTTGTCCCAGCATTCGCCGATATTGGGGCAGCCCGCTTCCTCGCAGCCCGTCACCAGCTTGTTGTCCTTCACGATGGCGCGGGTTTCCATGTAGCCCTTCGACACCGGCGCCTTGACGCGGATCCATTCCGGCTTCCGCATGACCTCGGTGTCAGGCCGATGCGCCTTTTCCGGATGGCGAACCCGCTTTTCGTCCGAAAGAGCGGTCCTGTCGAGAATCGTAACCATCAAAAACCTGCCTTCAACCGCACAGTCCGCGGTTTCCCGTCAACGCCTGACGAGCTTTGCGACGAATAACAAAATGCACGAGCCGACGAAACCCTGCACAAGGTAGCCCAGCCATCCGCTGACGACATGGATGTTGGCGCTTTCGAAGATGGCATTGGCGAGAACCGCGCCGACAATGCCGATCACGACATTCATGAAAATGCCGAAGCGCAGATCCATCAGCTTGCCAGCCAGCCAGCCCGCGAGACCGCCGATGATGATTGCTGTAATCCAACCCACACCCATGTAACGCTCCCGTTCAAGCCAGATCAAAGATATGGGAAGCGCCCCGCCCGGGAACAATCCCGGCAGGGCGCAAACCATCAAGCGTTAAGTGCGCGGCCGTAGGCATCCAGCACGCTTTCCTTCATCGTTTCCGAAATAGTCGGATGCGGGAAGATGGTGTGCATCAGGTCTTCTTCAGTCGTCTCGAGGTTCATGGCGACGACGAAGCCCTGGATGAGCTCCGTCACCTCTGCACCAACCATATGGGCGCCCAGGAGCTCGCCCGTCTTCTTGTCGAAGATGGTCTTGACCATGCCCTGGTCCTCGCCGAGCGCCAC
Source organism: Pseudomonadota bacterium (assembly GCA_023433855.1). GTDB lineage: Bacteria > Pseudomonadota > Alphaproteobacteria > Rhizobiales > Rhizobiaceae > Neorhizobium. Next base: position 2,498 of record JAEYTV010000006.1, read on the forward strand.
TGCCTTACCGTTCGCCGCGAAGGAGAAACGGCCGACGCGGATATCGCGCCCCTGCTCCTTGGCCTTGGCTTCCGTAAGACCGACGGAGGCGACCTGCGGGTTGCAATAGGTGCAGCCGGGGATCTTCAGCTTGTCGATCGGGTGGACGTTGGGGACGCCGGCGATCTTCTCGACGCAGATCACCGCTTCGTGTTCGGCCTTGTGGGCCAGCAACGGACCGCCGGCGACGTCGCCGATCGCATACATGCCGTTGACGTTTGTCTTGCCGTAGCCGTCGACGACGATGAAGCCGCGCTCGGTCTCCACGCCGGCAGCCTCAAGGCCGATGTTCTCGATATTGGCCTGGACGCCGACGGCAGAAATCATCCGGTCGGCAGTTATCTTCTCTACTGATCCGTCCTTCTTTTCGACGGTCGCGGTGATCGAATTGGCGCCCTTCTCAACCTTGGCGACCTTCGCCTCCAGGTGGATCTTGATGCCCTGCTTGTCGAACTGCTTCTTGGCAAAGGCGGAGATTTCCGCGTCCTCGACCGGCATGATCTGGGACATGATCTCGACCACCGTCACGTCGACGCCCATGGTGCGGTAGAAGCTCGCAAACTCGATGCCGATGGCGCCCGATCCCATGACGAGCAACGACTTCGGCATTTCCTCGGGCTTCATCGCTTCGAAATAAGTCCAGATCAGGTTGCCATCCGGCTCGATGCCCGGCAGCGCGCGCGGGCGGGCGCCGGTTGCAACAATGATGTGCTTGGCGCTATACGTGCCCTCGCCCAGCGTATTCTTCGGTACTGGTCCCTGCGGCTGGACGATCGGCTTGGAGATCTTGCCCACCACGATCTCGCCCGGCTTGGTGATCTTGGCTTCCCCCCAGATGATGTCGACTTTGTTCTTCTTGAACAGGAAGCCCACGCCGTTGTTCATGCGCGCAGCAATGCCGCGGGAGCGCGCGACGATAGCCTTGATGTCCGGCCTGATCGAGCCTTCCAGGGTCAGACCGTAGTCCTTGGCATGCGTTGCCGTATGCATTACATCCGCCGAGCGCAGCAGCGCCTTTGTCGGGATGCAGCCCCAGTTGGAGCAGATCCCGGCCAGATGCTCGCGCTCGACGACGGCGACCTTCATACCGAGCTGGGCAGCGCGGATCGCGGCAATGTAGCCGCCCGGACCAGCGCCGATAACGATCAAGTCATAGGATTGAGCCATAGCTTTGCGCCTTTTCTCCGGGAGCCAGCGGTCGTCGCGGCTCGCCTCTCAACGAATTCAAAGTCCGAGCATCACACGGACGATCGGCTCAACACCACGCCCGATTGCTCGCGTATTTTCTGGCGTCAGATGCACACCGTCGATCGGTGTGGTCTCGGCTACCGAGCCGGCATCAAAGAAACCGCAGCCCAGATCGTCCGCCAGGTCACGGTAGAGCGACGCCAGCATTGCCGATTCTTCCACGCCGCCACGGAACCCGGCCGAGAATACAGGGTCCGCCGTCTCGCGAAGCGGCGGAGGCGAGACGATCAGCACGTCTGGAGCATCATAATCGAAGGAGTATTCGTGATGCCGTATCACCCCCACGAGCCGCTGCATGCCGGCACGGGCCGCGTGCGCAGTGCCGGCAATGACCGGCTTCATGTCGTTCGACCCCAACATGATGATAACGAGATCGAGCGGCATGTGGGTGTGAAGGACCGTGGGCAGGGTCTTCACGCCGTTACGATCGCAATCGGCCAGGTGATCGTCGTAGCCGGTGGTGCGACCGTTTAGCCCCTCGGCAATGACCGTCACCTCCGGTCCCAAGGCAGCGCCAAGAACGCTTGGCCAGCGATCCTCGAAGGCGTGCCTTCCGGTTCCATTCGGGTCGAAACCCCAAGTCAGCGAATCCCCGTAGCAGAGGACGGTCTTCATCTAACCGCCTCCGGCTCAGACGAGCATCGCCATCGGATTCTCGATGTAGCGCTTGAAGGCTGATGCGAGTTCCGCTCCGAGCGCGCCGTCGATCACACGGTGATCGAAGGCGAACGTGGCCGTCATCACCGTCCCCACCTTGAGTTTACCGTTCCTGACGACGGGTTTTTCAACTCCGGCGCCGATCGATACGATCGAGGCTTGCGGCAGGTTGATGATCGAGGTGAAGCTCGAAACGCCGAACATGCCGAGGTTGGACACCGACGTCGTGCCGCCCTGGTATTCTTCCGGCTTCAGCTTCTTGTCGCGCGCACGCTTGGCGAGATCCTTGACTTCGTTGGAGATGACCGAGAGAGATTTCTGCTCGGCATTGCGGACGATCGGCGTGATGAGCCCGTCGGGAATGGCGACGGCCACGCCGACATCGGCATGCTTGTGCAGCACGCGCGCGGAAGAGGTCCAGGAGGCGTTCGCCATCGGGACATCGCGCAGTGCGAGCGCCATCGCCTTGATCATGAAGTCGTTGACGGAAAGCTTGAAGGCCGGAACCTCGCCCTTCTCCGTCTTCTTCACGGGAGCCGATGCATTGATCTCGGCGCGCAGCTTTAACAGTGCGTCGATCTCGCAGTCCATCGACACGGTGTAGGCCGGAACCGTCTGGGCGGATTCGGTCAGGCGCAAGGCGATCGTCCGGCGCATGCCGTCATGCGGCAGGAGCTCGTAGGAGCCTTCTGGGAAAAGCTTGAGGACGGCATCGTCCGACGGACCCTTCGCCAGGGCCGCACCTGCTGCTTGGGGCGCCGCCGCTGCGCCGGCCGGCGCGGCCTTCGCGGTCCCGGAGGCGGCGGCCTTCTCAACATCCGCCTTGACAACGCGGCCATGCGGGCCGGAGCCGGTGACGGCGGAAAGATCGAGGCCCGCTTCCTTTGCCAGACGCCGGGCAAGCGGCGAGGAGAAAACGCGTTTGCCATCGGCAACCGGCGCCGGAGCAGACGGGCCAGGAGCCTTGTCGGTGACCGGCGCCGCAGCCTGCGGCGACTGTTCTGAAGTCTTGGGCTCCGGCGCAGCTTCAGCCTTCGCCTCAGCCTTCGCCTCAGCCTTCGGAGCGGCATCGCCGCCACCGGAGGCCGCAGCAGACACATCTTCGCCTTCGGCGGCAAGAATGGCGATCAAGGCGTTCACCTTGACCCCTTCCGTCCCGGCCGGCACGACGAGCTTGGCAACGGTCCCCTCATCGACCGCTTCCACTTCCATCGTCGCCTTGTCGGTTTCGATCTCGGCGATCACGTCGCCGGATTTCACCGTGTCCCCTTCCTTGACGAGCCATTTGGCGAGGTTGCCCTCTTCCATTGTCGGTGAAAGGGCAGGCATGGTGATGTTGATCGGCATCGCGGCAACCTCCCCTTATTTGTAGCAGACGGTTTTCACCGCCTGGACGACTTCGCCGACATTCGGCAGCGCCAGCTTTTCGAGGTTGGCGGCGTAGGGCATCGGAACGTCCTTACCCGCGATGGTGAGAATCGGCGCGTCGAGATAGTCGAAAGCCTGCTGCATGACCCGCGTGGCGATTTCGGTGCCGACCGACGACTGAGGATAGCCTTCCTCGACGGTGACGAGGCGGCCGGTCTTCTTGACCGATTCGATGACCGTCGGCAGGTCCATGGGGCGGATGGTACGAAGGTCGATCAGTTCGACATCGATGCCGTCCTTCTCCAGTTCGGCAACCGCCTTCGTGGCATAGGTCATGCCGATGCCAAAGGAGACGATCGTTGCGTCCTTGCCCTGCTTGTGGATACGCGCCTTGCCGATCGGCAGGACGAAATCATCAAGTTTCGGTACTTCGAACGACTGCCCGTAGAGGATCTCGTTTTCAAGGAAGATGATCGGATTGGGGTCGCGTATCGCAGCCTTCAGGAGACCCTTCGCGTCGGCTGCCGTATAGGGCATGACGACCTTGAGGCCCGGAATGTGGCTATACCAGGCCGCATAATCCTGGCTGTGCTGGGCCGCGACGCGCGCGGCGGCGCCATTCGGACCGCGGAACACCATCGGTGCACCCATCTGGCCACCGGACATATAGAGCGTCTTGGCCGCCGAGTTGATGATCTGGTCGATCGCCTGCATGGCGAAGTTGAACGTCATGAACTCGACGATCGGGCGAAGACCAGCCATGGCTGCCCCGACGCCGACGCCGGCAAAACCATGCTCGGTGATCGGCGTGTCGACCACGCGGCGGGGGCCGAACTCCTGGAGCAGGCCTTGCGTTACCTTGTAGGCGCCCTGGTACTCTGCGACCTCCTCGCCCATGACGAAGACGGCTTCGTCACGGCGCATTTCTTCGGCCATGGCATCGCGTAGCGCCTCGCGGACGGTCATCGTCACCATTTCGGTACCGGCCGGGATGTCCGGATCGGCAGCGACGTCGACCTTTGGTTGGGCAGGCACCTTGCTTTCTGCCTGAGAGGTGGGTTCTTCACTCGACTGGCGGGCCTTGCCGCCTGCCGCATCGGAGGTTGCAGCGGGGGTGTCGGCATCCGCTTCGGCGGACACGACCTGTTCCGTGGCAACGCCTTGATCTGAACTGATGGCGTCGGCGTTTTCACCCTCGGCGAGCAATACGGCGATCTTGGTATTCACCTTCACGTTCTCGGTGCCAGCTGCAACCAACAGCTTGCCGATGACGCCTTCATCGACAGCTTCGACTTCCATGGTCGCTTTGTCGGTTTCGATCTCGGCGATGACGTCACCGGAGGTGACTTTGTCGCCTTCTTTCTTCAGCCACTTGGAAAGTGTCCCTTCCTCCATGGTCGGGGAAAGGGCGGGCATCAGGATATCAATAGGCATGGGTTCCCTCCCCGCGATCAGAGCAGAATATCGGTGTAGAGCTCGGACGTATCCGGCTCCGGATCGGCCTGTGCGAAGTCGGCGGAATCAGCAACCGTATCGCGCACATCCTTGTCGATCGCCTTCAACTCGTCCTCGGTTGCCCAGCCTTTTTCAAGGAGCCGGTTGCGCACCTGCTCGATCGGATCGTGCTCCGACCGCATCTTCTGTACCTCGTCCTTGGAACGGTACTTCGCGGGGTCGGACATGGAGTGGCCGCGATAACGGTAAGTCAGCATTTCGAGGATGATCGGCCCCTTGCCGGCGCGGCAGTAGCCAACCGCTTCGTCAGCCGCGGCCTTGACGGCCCGCACGTCCATGCCGTCCACCTGATATCCCGGAATACCGAAGGACGCACCGCGTTGCGAGAAATCCGGCTGCGCCGTGGCGCGCGCGGTAGAGGTCCCCATCGCGTATCGATTGTTCTCGATCACATAAACGACGGGCAGCTTCCACAGGTTGGCCATGTTGAAGCTCTCGTAGACCTGGCCCTGGTTGGCCGCGCCGTCACCGAAATAGGCGGTGGAGACGTTGTCGTTGCCACGGTACTTGTTGGCGAAGGCCAGACCGGTACCGAGAGAGACCTGGGCGCCGACGATGCCGTGACCGCCGTAGAAGTGCTTTTCCTTGGAGAACATGTGCATGGAGCCGCCCTTCCCCTTGGAATAGCCGCCTCTTCGCCCTGTCAGTTCGGCCATGACGCCCCGCGCACTCATTCCGGTCGCGAGCATGTGCCCGTGATCGCGGTAACCGGTGATGACCTTGTCACCCTCCCTGAGCGCCATCTGCATCCCGACGACCACGGCTTCCTGACCGATGTAGAGG